>NZ_CAWPKW010000049.1:0-16386 GCF_963888615.1 Brasilonema octagenarum UFV-OR1
AAATGCGGGGTGAGGTTCTTCGTTTTTTATAAGTGTTCATCCGAACTTGATATTACACCCTGCCCAAAGGGCGTTGACAAAAAAAATCGCCCCCTGAATTCAGAGGGCGTATGATCACCTTGTGACATAGCGCTGCTACGTCTTAAGTTTCACTTTGAGTGTTAACTAGCAATGTACTCTTTAACGTTGGCACGACGGCGACGCAGATGAGCAAGCGCTTGATGTTCTAACTGACGAACACGTTCGCGGCTAAGGTTCAAGCGTTCGCCAACTTTTGCCAAAGACATTTCGTTACCATCTAATAAACCGAAGCGCAGGGCTAAAACTTCTCGCTGTTGGGGGGTGAGTTCTGAGAGCATGTTATTTAAGTCTTGGCGTAAGAAGTCCTGCGTCATGTAATACTCTGGTGATGGTCCTTCATCTTCAAGCATTTCTTGCAGTTCGGTATCTTGGTTATCACCAACCTTGACATCCAAAGAAACTGGTTGACGCGCCATGTTCAGATACTCACGGATCTGAGCTGGTTCTAATTCTAGCTCTTTGCCAATTTCAGCAGGAGTTGGCGATCTTCCCAACTTCTGAGCTAGTTCGCGCTGGACTTTCTTAATTTTGTTTAGCTTCTCGGTGATGTGGATAGGTAAGCGAATTGTACGACCTTGTTGGGCGATAGCACGAGTAATGGCTTGGCGAATCCACCAGTAAGCGTATGTTGAGAACTTATAGCCCCGAGTTGGGTCAAATTTCTCTACACCCCGCTCTAATCCTAAGGTTCCTTCTTGGATAAGATCCAGAAACTCCATGTTTCGCTTCTGGTACTTTTTGGCGATCGCAACAACCAAGCGCAAGTTTGCTTCTATCATCTTCTGCTTTGCTCGCTTGCCTTGGTGTACAATCTGTTTGACATCTGTCTCAGACTTACGAACATGAGCAGCCCACTCTTCTGAGCTAGGTTCGCGGCTTAATTTCTTCGCCAAAGCCTCCTTAGCATCCACGAGTGTCATCATTTGTTGAACCTGCTTCCCAAAGACAATCTCTTGCTCACGGGTTAGCAGTGGTACACGACCAATCTCGCGCAGATAGGTTCGCACCATATCAGCCGTGAATTTGGCGTTAAGGTTTTCGGTTTGGGTTTCTACAGTGGGCATTGGTGCGTTTTCCTCTACTCCGTAAACAAAAATTAATACTCAATAACTAAGGCGGATTGGGAAAGTTAGTACACGTATTACGCAACCAGGGAAACGATCAGGTGAAAATTGATTTCTACAGACTCTACTTAGACGATCACTCTCTTGGATTGGTTTCCCTACCTTCCCTAAATTTTGAAATCACTTATGAGCATGCTGGCTTGTTTTCAATAATTCTTATAATCCTTATGTCGCTAAGACGACCCTAATTATACGAACTCGGTATGACTTCTACTTTATCTATGATACGACAAATCATCCCAAGAGTAAAGTAGTTCTGTTAAATCTTTCTATTGTAGTGCAAATTTATCTAGTTACACAAAAAAGCTGATTTTTTTTTCCTAACTTACTACATATATAGTGACTCTAAGATCCCATGATCAGTCCTCCATCTATAGCCGGATAACCGAACAGAATCGATTCTCCTGATGGAGGGATGTCACGAAATCTATAAATCAGGAATAGGATATTGGGAATTGGTAGTTGATATGTTTTTCCGTTAAGCCGCATTTACAGCTAGCACTTTTTCCACTAAGGACTCAATCGTTGAAAAACAAGCCCCTGGTTTTAGAGCAACTTCAAAAGCCACGTAGGTTTGTGGATCATGAATTTTAAGCCAGTTCCAACTCTCTTTTGAACCAAGATACCACTTCTGACGTAAAGCAAAGTAGTCTTCAAGCAGTGCATACAACAGCCACACACGACGGTAGTCAGCCTCAATATTTCCTTGCGAGATGCGCTTTAACATTTTACTGAACCAAGTACGTCGCAGTTGAATTTCACTTGCTGATAGCGCCGCAGGACCAGTGGCAAATAACTCATCCATTCGCTTGAGGAGTCTTTGCCCAAAACCTTCGCATTCTCGCAATACTACGCCCCCGAGAATTCGCAGGAAGGAACTATCTACTATAATAACATCTTTCTCGTTATAGATGAAAATATCCAGATAGTAATTATTCCAGAGGCGAGCATCGTGTAGACTCTCGCCAGTTTCTCTCACGGCAAAGAGGTCGTAGTCACTTTCAGCAGTGTGTGTGCCTTTCGCTCTTGAACCGTATAAAATCACAGTATGACAGTTATGAACATGACACAGTTCATCTACCAAAGCTCCAAGATAGTGGTCATCTTTAAGTGGATTTGAGTGGCTGGACATAGTCGCATTTATCTGGCAATTGGGTAATGGGTTTGTAGTGACGCTTAAATATTAACTACCAATTACCAAATCGCAAATCCCTAAAAGCCAAGATCTGCTTTAGCTAGTTCAGCCGCAGCAAACACTTCTTCATCTGGCTTTTCCTCCCAAGCAGTCTCGCCAATTTCTTCATAAAATATGGTATCGTAAGGACGAGTACGCACAACCACAGGCATCGGAACAGCGTGTCCTAAAATCAAGGCTTGTTGTTTAGAGTCTAACTTTGCCAACACAGAACGCAAGGCACCTCCACCAGACACCCCAGTAAAAATCGCCTCAATATCTTTTTCATCGTTCAGCAAAGCGGTAATACGAGTACCAATCTGGGACATGACTTCATTATCTATGCCCGATGGACGTTGATCAACCACAAGAAGCGTTACGAAGTATTTCCGCATTTCGCGGGCGATGGTTCCGAAAATAGTACTTTGTACCGTTGCAGGGTCGAGGAAACGGTGTGCCTCCTCAATTGTAATCATCAGTTGCGTTGGTTTATCGTTGGGATTTTTGGTTTGTAAAAACTTTTCTGCTTTGGTGACATAATGTTGGTGAATCCGCCGGGTAATCATATTTGTCACCAACATATAAGAGAGCATATTTGACTGAGAGCCAAACTCCACGACAATATTCTTCCCAGCTTCTAGGGAACGCAACATTTGATTGACATAATTTTGCGGACAAGCTGCACGCATATACTTTAAATTTTCCAGTCGCAGGAGTTTGCGCTGTAGTGCTGTAATCGAACCTTGGTGTCCCCGCTTCTCTTCGCAGAAAGTCTTAATTTCTTCGTTCGTCATATTTATCAATTGAAGAATCCAAGACTTGCCAAATTCAGCAAATAAAATATTGGCGTTATCTAAACTTGCTTCTGAAAGTCCTAAATCACGACTGCATAATTTTATATCTTCGACTTCAATTTGATCGTAACTTAAATAAAGTTCTTGAGCATGAGGTACGCCTCGACGCTTGGTGGATTCTGGATCAAGAGTGTAGACTTCAACTGAACTGGGAAAAAGCTGTTTTAATCCTTTGACAGTACTCATTTGCTTGCCTTCAGAAACAGCTTCCCAGCCATACTCTGAGTGCATATCAAAAATCAAGTTCACCGCCGCATTTTTGCGGATTGTCCCAGCTAAAAGTAAACGTGTCAAGAAGGATTTACCAGTTCCTGATTTGCCAAAAACGCCGTTGCTTCTTTCCACAAACCGATTTAAATCAAGACAAACAGGTACCTCCATGTCCAGTGGTTTCCCAATAGAAAAATTCTTCCTTTGAGGATCGTCTTCCCAACCAAATACCCGGCGAAAATCTTCTTCAGAAGCTTCATAAACTTGGCTAAAGTGGCTGGGAATCGTTTTGACTGGAAGGAGTTCCATTGTTGTACTGGTTTGAGGCTGGAATGATGCCAAGCCAGTCGCTGATGGAACAAAAGGATTTGCAGATTTGCCGTTTGTTGCAGAATAAGATTCTTCAGATTCGGGGGTAAACATCAACATCGGTGCGAGGTTGATGGTACCGTATGTCCCGCCTCCTGCTAAAATATCTCGTAAAAAAGTGTCTTCCCAACTCGGAGGATTCGCAATAATTCTTTGGTTGGCAATTCCCAATGCTACGTCTGTGAGCATACAAAAAAAACGCGATCGCACCCCTTGGACAACTAAAAACTTACCAACGCGCATATCTTCTACCGAAACGTCGGGGTGCAATCTAACTTCTAATCCTCCTGTGAGAGAGCCTTGTATAACTGAACCTAATGGCTGTCCCAAATTCATTTCATTAATCACACAGTGATGAGCTTGCTCTTATCAGTTATCAGTTATCAGTTATCAGTTATCAGTTACCAGTTATCAGTGAGGCAGCGCTCTTTGGAGGGTCTCCCGACCTAGGCGACTGCGTTCGGGCAAAGCCCGTCGTGCTGGAGGCATACCCGAAGGGTTATCAGTTACCAGTTACCAGTTTCCACTGTTCACTGTTCACTGTTCACTGTTTACAGTTGCATTGTAATTGTAAAAGACAAAATTGGTGATGTAACTTTTGTCTTTTGTCATTTATTGAGAACGAATGATTAATGACTCATGATTAATAACTAATCAGTCAATGTTAATTGAAGTAGGCGCACTTGAACCTCCTGTTGTGGTATAACTTAGAAGCGGTCTACGATATTGGGCGTAAAGGCGATCGCGCCAAGTAAAGAACGGTTGATAAAGTAGGTTATCAGCCAATTCAGGGACTCCCTTACCTATGATGGTTTCTGGCAAATTCAAATAAACAGCATTAGGAAACTTCAGCAATATTGATAAACCAGCGACAGCAAAGTCGGCTAAAGTTGGTTCATCTCCTACTAGATAGGGACTATCTGCTAATAATAATGTCAGGGCTTCCAAATCTTGCTTTAAGTCGGCGATCGCACTGCGTATTGCATCTGGACTATAACCAACGCCAAAACCCAAAACTTTCAATAGATCGTTAGGAACTCCTTCTACCAGACTTTTCAGGACATCTGGTGTCGCCCTAGGTAGTAAGGACTTGCGGAAATTCTGGTTTTGACTAATGGCAGAAAACAGTGCTTTGCGACCTTTGATGCCAATTGATTCATCCGCCCATTCTTCGATCATTAAACATAAGCCCCGCTTTTTTGGATCGGTTGGTATCAATGGGCGTGCTGGATATTGTAAGTCTAAATACTTAGCTATCTCCGTTGAATCTGCTATATATCTGCTACCATCTCTTAATACGGGTACTTGTCGCTGACCAGTCAGCCGATATAGTTCTACCTGTCCTACTCCTGGTGTTACCTCGATTTTACGGTACTCCAGCCCTTTATAATCAAGGATAAGACGCACTTTCTCTGAGTATTGAGATAATTCAAACTGATATAATTCCAGCATGTTTTGTTTCCAGTACGTGGTTCACTTAATAAATTTTACAAGTTTATTTTGGTTCGGATAATTTATCTTCACGATTTACGTCTGAAAAATTGAATAAAAATGGATTTATTTGTGAGGTTCTTTTGTATTCTCAGTTTTTTTGACACAACTCTGCGGTGAAATTCTACTGAACTGAATTTTTCTCTATCAAAGTCCATCTGTTACGCCTTCTACAAGCTGGCATAATGCAACTATGCGATATTTTTGCTTTTGCACAAACATGCGGGGGTAATTCTATCGTCCTTGGCTTCCTTCGTTCTTTATACAGACAGGCGATTATACTCATAATGAGGCAAATTATTCAATGTTTTAAGATTGATATATAATGAATTCCTGCTTACAAATCTTGTTTCTTTAGTTAGATTTTCTGTGTGGCAAGATGATATAAATCATTATTGTAATGTGTGGAAATGAAAGCCAAACAAAATTTATGAAGGTTGAAGACAGCAATTTGCTGACCAAGTTGGCTGGTATAATAGGAGTGACGGGCATCAGTCTTCTTACTGGTCTACCCACTGGAGCAAACGAAGTATTAAATTCTAACCCTGGTATTTTCAAAGAAGCGTCGTATCATGGCGAGCAACGTCTTTTAGTAAACGGTGAGTATACTCAACCTAGTGAGGCCACAACAGCAGCAACAAAGTCCAAAAAAATCTCACCAGCTAAAGACACAACAGTAACACAGAGACCGAGAGGATTAAACCCTCGCCCGAGTATTTTGCAGGAGTGTCCTTACAACCGTGCTGCTTGTCCTGGTGGAGGTGACACTTCTACACCTCCTGCGTCTCCTCCACCAGGGGTACCCACAACACCTGGTGGTGAGATACCCACAACACCACCTGCCACACCCACGCCTCCTAGTCAGCCAGGAGCGGGTACAGAGAGTAAAAATATCGTAGCAGTTGCAGAGTCCAATGGTTCCTTTACAATGCTAACCAAGGCTTTGAAAGCAGCTGGATTGGTACAAACCTTGCAAGGCAAAGGCCCTTTCACCGTCTTCGCACCTACAGATGCAGCATTTGCCAAATTGCCACAAGACGCTGTACAAGATTTATTAAAGCCAGAAAATAAAGAAGTCCTGGTGAAGATTTTGCGATATCATGTGCTGCAAGGTTCAGTAGTATCCAAAGATTTGAAATCTGGTGAAGTCAAAAGCATTGAGGGTGGTCCGATTAATGTCAAGGTAGATCCAAAAACTGGTGTAACAGTCAATGACGCCAAGGTGGTTCAGCCTGACATCAAAGCCAGTAACGGCGTTATTCATGTGATTGACAACGTGATTTTACCTCCTGACTTGTAAGTTTTTGACACTGGTGCATTATGTAACAAAACTAGGTTGAAATAAATATTTCAAAAAACCCGTATCAAGAGTGATTTGGACGGGTTTTTTCATATTGGTAAACCTGTTATCTCAAACGATGTTCCTAACGAGATCGATATATTGTAATAAAAGAGTTGGATGAATCTTTATGCTATTAGAGTTAAGACAATTGAGGATTCAACCGGGACAGCAACTACTACTTGAGGACGTTAGTTGGCAGCAATTTGAAAGTATTTTGGCGGAATTGGGAGAACATCGTGCAGCCAGACTTTCTTATAGTCATGGATTTTTAGAAATAATGGTTCCTTTACCCGAACATGAAAAAGCCAAAGAAAAAAATTTTATTGGAGGCACGACAAATTGCGTTTGAGTCGTTGGGTTCGACAACTTTGAAAAATGAACGCATGACTCAAGCAGTCGAACCGGATGCCTGTTTTTACATTCAAAATCAAGCGGCAGTTATTGGTAAAAATCGCCTCGATATGAGTGTCGATCCACCGCCAGATTTAGCTATAGAAATTGATTTAACTTCCCGCACGCAGTTGGAGAATTACCAAATTTTGGGAGTACCAGAACTTTGGCGATATGGAAAACAAGGGTTACAAATTAATGTCTTGCAAAGTGGAAAGTATGTAGAATCGAATTTTAGTCCTACATTTCCAGAGATTCCGATAATTGAGCTAGTAAATCAATACGTCCAGCAGAGTCAAGTTGTTGGTAGCAGCCAAGCAATTCAAGCTTTTAGAAATTGGGTGCGGGATAATATTTAATTTTGGCTTTAATTTGAGGGAGTTAGTGGAAATTGTTGGATGCCTGACTTACAACTTCATTCTCTCGTTCCCATGCTCGGCATGGCAAGGCCCATCAAGAGGTTCTGCCTCCAGAAGAATAGTGAGGTAGAACCTCACAGTATGCATTTCCAGCCGGGGTCTGGGAACAAGAAATCAAGTAAAATCAAAACTTACGCCACCAACCCACCATCAATCAGTGTGAAAACAGACACAATATTCTACCGCCTATTCCAAAGCTTCCCCAGCATTTTTTTTGAACTCATCAACCAACCTCCCGAAACCGCTGACACCTACCAATTCTCATCCGTCGAAGTCAAACAACTTGCTTTCCGCATCGATGGCGTGTTTCTCCCCAAAAGTAATCCATCATCCCCCATCTACTTTGTAGAAGTCCAATTTCAGCCCGATAAAAAATTCTACTCTCGCTTGTTTACGGAAATCTTTCTTTACTTGGATAGAAGCGAACTTACCAACAACTGGCGCGGGGCGGTGGTTTATCCAAGCCGCAGTCTTGATGTGGGAGAAACAGAACGCTATATTGAATTACTCACATCTGGGCGAGTTAGCCGCATCTATCTTGATGAATTAGACTCCGCAGCAGAACAGTCGATTGGTATTGGTACAGTTAAACTGGTTATAGAGCCACAGTCAGGCGCAGCTACCAAAGCCAGGGAATTAATCAACCTTGCTAAACAACAAATAGCTGATGAAATTACCCAACGGGAATTTCTCGAATTGATAGAAACGATTATTGTCTATAAATTCCCTTTGAAAAGTCGGGAGGAGATAGAGCAAATGTTGGGATTAAGCGAGTTAAAGCAAACTAAAGTTTATCAAGAAGCTAAGCAGGAAGGTAAATTAGAAGCTATTCCTTTTATGTTGACTTTAGGTGCAACTGTAGAACAAATAGCAGAGGCGTTAAAGTTGGATGTTGAGTTAGTTAGGTTGGTTGCTGCTAAAGCTAAACCAAACCAAGAACAAAGCCGCGAATAGAACACTCTCTCCTACTTGCGGGTATAGCGATGCTTCACCCCAACGGGGAAATATTCTGGATCGCCTGTTGGCGCTAGTGCAACTCGCGGCATTTGGTATTCTGAAGGAACGTAGTTAGCAAATTCGCTATTGAGGCGCTGGAGTTGGGTGAGAATAGAAGATGCGATCGCCTCCCTTTTCTCTTCACTTTCCTCCATTCTCGGTGCTAACTCCACAACCACCGATAAAAATCGGTTCTTGTCTGCATCTTCTTGCACTTGCAACACGAATTTACCTGTCACCCATTCTCTAATAACTGGTTGCTCTAATCCCACCGTCACATTTTCTGGGTAGATATTCGCTCCAAAGTAAGAAACTGTAAAATTAGAGCGTCCGAAAATATAGACGAATGGTAGCGCACGAACACCTCTTCCACCCATCTGTTGTATTTCCGCCACTGGATTGAAGCCCCATTTTGCTAAAAACTGGAGCATGGCATCATAACTCATTATCCCTCCAGTATCCAAGATGTTGTAACGCACCAGAGGAATGCCATTATTTCCAGAAAATAGCAACGTGCCGTCTATAACTTCAAAAAAGCGGCTTATTGGATCATATTGTACCAGTGTGGGTAAACGAGACTCCCCAAACAAGGCACGCGCTGCTTCTGGATTTTGTGCTAAGAAACGACGAATGCAGATACTCAAAGGTGTTTCGTTACCCAATACACCTGCATCTGCTGTTCCATAAAGCGAGACTGAGTCGTAGCAGCAATGTTGGGAACCAACTCTTTCACTCACTAAACTCCGCCATTCCTCGCTGAATACTTCTCCCGCCATCACCAACTTTATCTGATATCGCTGCCACTCAATTCCACGGGCAATTCCAGTATCAATAATATCTTTGAGAAATGGTGGATATCCTAATAAGACAACCTGCTCAAAAGCCGAACCGAGTTCTTGAACAACTCGAAATATTTCTTCTTTATTATTACCAGGAGTTACCAAAGTAATCGGATAACCTTTGCTGGCAAGATAGCGGCAGCAATTGGTTGTGAACATTCCGCCTACCCAGGTACCTAAACTGAAACAAATCACAGCTAGAGTTCGTCTACTATCTGCATGAAAACTATCATGAAATACCTGCTCAAAACGGGTAGCAATTTGCATTTCATCTGCAAAAAAACGAGGCCAAAATGTTGGTTTTCCTGTGGAACCAGAAGAAACAGCTATCATGTCGCATGTTTCTAGCTGTCCGTTGCGGCATAATTCAGCTAGAGGATAACGTTGCAGGTAATTTTCTTTGACGAGTTGCGGTAATCTTTGGAAATCTTCTAAGGTTTGGTATTCATCAGGATTAACTGCGTGATTTGCTAAAAAATGTTTGTAAGCAGGTACACTAGCAGCCATATCATGAAATAACGCCAAAGCTGCCTCTGTTGTATCAGTGTTTATATGCTGTTGTAGGAGTGTGTCTAAGGGAGTATGTAAAAAATCTGTAAAGGCTTTAATTGCCCGCTGGCGTTGTGCTTGCGAATTCATGGCGTTGGTTTGTGTAAAAAATTTCGATTGTTCATCCCACCAAGTAAAACTCAGACCACTGCTACCTACTGTCAGTATTTTAACCTTTGTTGCATTCTTTCTCATTCTCCTGAGCAAAGGAGTGCAAAATATATAGAGAGAGTATGCGTAATTGTGGCTTTCTGTTTTGTAGCAACTTATAAAAACCTTCTATTCATGCTTCAGCATCATGGATGTTTATTGCAGCAAACAACACGTAAACAACGAGAAGAACCGCTTTTGCACTCAGTGTGGGGAGCCGTTACCTCTGGCGGTAGGGCAAGTTGTCGATAACCGCTATCGGATTGTACGTCATTTGGGACAGGGTGGCTTTGGACGCACTTATTTGGCTGAAGATTTAAATGAATCTCAACAAAAGTGCGTGCTCAAGGAGTTTGCACCCCAAGTTGAAGAACAGGATTTAGAAAAAGCGAAAGAACTGTTTGAACGAGAAGCGACTGTACTCAAAAATCTACAGCACCCACAAATTCCACGTTTCCACGCCTCGCTACAAGTGCAGTTGAGTAACAAAGATTTTTTCTTTTTGGTGCAAGACTATGTAGAGGGTGACAACTACTGGGATTTGTTAGAAAGCCGTATAAATCAGGGACAAACTTTTAGTGAGGAAGAAGTTGTCAAACTGCTGCAACAAATGTTGCCTGTTTTGTCTTACATTCACAGAGTGAATGTTGTTCACCGTGATCTTTCTCCTGATAATATCATTTTGCGGCATAGTGATCAATTACCCGTGCTGATTGACTTTGGTGGAGTGAAGCAATTACCAGCTTCTAAGGGTTTTTGGTTTACGCAACTCGGTGGAATTCGGACTATCTTGGGTAAGAAGGGCTACGCACCAGAGGAGCAATTACGTCAGGGAAAAGCATTTCCCAGTAGCGATTTGTACTCTTTAGCTGTGACGGCGCTTGTGTTATTAACTGGTCAAGATCCACAAAAACTGTATGATTCTTATCAGGGAAATTGGCGTTGGGGAGAACAAATAAAAGTCAGCCCCAAAATAGAAGCTGTGTTGAAAAGAATGGTGGAATATAAACCAAGCGATCGCTACCAAAAAGCTGACGATGTTCTCAAAGATTTACAGTTTTACAAGGGCGCTACCAAACCTATAAATACTCAAATGACTAAGCTCAAGACGATGATCGCTGCTCCTGGGGGTAAACGTGTCAAAACTCTTGTTGGTAAGTTCCATAACAACACTCAAATGGCTGCTCAGGCGTTACCTCTGCCTGTTTGGCTTCGTCCTTTTGCAGTCAGTCTGATCAGCACAAGTGTGATTGTTTTGACACTAGCAGGGACTTGGGCAGTTGTCAATGCAGTTTTTCACGCTGTAACATCTATTTCTCTACCAACAATATCATTACCTACAATCCCCAAAGGTTCAAATCCTCCGGAAAAACCAACTACTACTAGAAGCCAAGAAAATCGCGGTAACCAAATTATCCGTCGCCGTCAGGAGCTAGAAATACCAGAAGTCTTTTTTACAAAAATGGTAGATCGAAAATTTTATACTAAAAATCCGGATGCAAAAGGACGTACTCTCACGGGGAACTCAGAAGATAACGCTTTACGAAAGGAATGGTTTGCGATCGCACAAGATGTGTTAAATCAACTAGAACAAGCGAATCTCAGCAAATCAGCGCGTCGGAAACTGGGAAGCTACACTGCGCGAGATTACGACAATTGGAGACAACAAGCACAAGCAGGACAACTGGGTAACTATACCATTGACCAACTCAACAAAGACACAAACAAAAAATTTGACCGATTGTTTCCGGGAGAGCGACGCAATAATGAGAAACTTGATAAACAGACACTCGGTCAAATATGGTATGCACTTGCTGCTGACCAAGTGAGTAAAGTAGAATCTGCGAATTAAAGTAAAAGTCAAAAGTACCTGACTTATGAGTCATGACTCATGAGTCATGATTAATAACTATGAATTCTGTTTATTGCTCTAAAGGACACGAAAATCCAACTGGTAGTCGCTTTTGTTTACACTGCGGCGAAAGTTTGGATCACCCAGTGAGTCAAGGTATTCAAAATGGGCAAACTTTGGGCGAACGCTACTTTATTGTCCGTCAATTAGGACAGGGAGGTTTTGGACGTACTTATTTAGCTGAGGATGTTAACCGCTTTCGCGAACCTTGTGTTTTAAAGGAATTCTCCCCTCAAGTTCAAACACCATACGTTTTACAAAAAGCTGAAGAACTGTTTCAGCGAGAAGCCAGCGTTCTCTACAAGCTGCAACACCCGCAAATTCCCCGCTTCCGGGAACTTTTGCGCATTAACTTAGGTGGTAAGGAATACCTGTTTCTGGTGCAAGACTTTGTAGAAGGGCAAACTTACGGCTCTTTGTTTGATGCAAAGAAGCAGCAAGGTTTACGATTTACAGAAGCAGAAGTCAGTTTGCTCATGCAGCAAATTCTGCCTGTTTTGCAATACATCCATTCTATAGGAGTGATTCACCGTGATATCTCTCCTGACAACTTAATTTTACGCAACACTGACCAACTCCCAGTATTAATCGATTTTGGTGGAGTTAAACAAGTCGCTGCAACAGTCGTCTCGCAATATTATCAACCTGGTGCAGTTTCTCACGGACTCCCAACACTATTGGGTAAGATAGGATACTCACCTCCAGAACAGATGCAGACTGGGTTAGTAGAGCCTCATAGTGATTTGTATGCTTTAGCCGCAACAGTACTCGTTTTGCTGACAGGTAAACAACCCCAAGAATTAATAGATGAGTATACCCTCACCTGGCAATGGCGACGAGAAGTTAACCTCAGCCCGAGTTTCGGGATGGTGTTGGATAAAATGCTATCGCCAAAACCAAAAGAACGCTATCAAAGCGCTAATCAAGTTCTGCAAGCACTAAACTTATCACCTGTCAGCTATCCTTCTCCACAGCAACCTGTTCCGATTTCACCACCACCACAAACACAACAAACTCTAGCTGTATCCCCGACTCCCACTCCTCCCACTCGACAGGAATCGTCACCTTACACAAACCCACCCTCTCCTACTCCCACCCTCAGCTGGTGGACACCTGGTAAAATCATTGCCATAGTCGTGGTTTTGGCTACTGCAGTGAGTGTGGGTGTGTGGGGAGCAAATCAGTTATTTGATTCTTCGTCCCTGTCGCCTAACGATCCAAAACTTTCCTTACAAGAACAACAGCGTAAGGAAAAATTAGATCAACGCCGTCAACAACTCAATATCGACAATAAATTTTTTACTAACTTAGTTAATCAAATTTTTTGGGAGAAAAATCCAACTCTACGCAACCGTACTTTGACAGATGAGCCAGAAGATGAACAATTGCGGGCACAATGGGACAGTTTAGCAGAACAGCTGCTAGAAAAACTCACGGTTTTGAGTTCAGATGCACGTCAAAAATTGGGTAGTTTTGGACAAGCAGAACGCGATCGCGCAAAAGTCGAAGTCAACCAAATCAACGTTGGTAGTCGTTCTTTATATGATTTAGCAGATGCAGCATTTTATCGGCAATTTCCACAACAGCGCGGCAAGAATTTTATTGATCAGCCGATTGGACAAGTTTGGCAAGGTTTTGTCAGCGACAAACTCAATGCTATCCTTTCTGGCAGTGCCTTCAAGAAAATAGCCTTTGACAAAGGAGCTATTACTAGCAGAGTCAGTGGTACTCTCAAACCAGGAGAAGGTAAAGTTTTTATCGCCCAACTTAACGAACAGCAATCGATGAGAGTCAGGCTCAATGCGAATTCTAAAATTTTGCTTTCCGTGTATTCCCCCAGTGGAAAATCGCCATTTTTGGAAGATTCAACACAACGTAGTTTATCCGTTCAACTTCCAGAAAGCGGATTTTATGAATATGTGATTGTTGCGACGGGGTCAAACACATCAGATTATACACTTGCAATTACAGCAGAAAATCCTGCTCCACCTCCATCGCCTACCCCAACTCCTATAGAAACCGTTACACCAACACCCACACCTACAGAAACACCGACACCCACACCTACAGAAACACCGATACCCACGCCTACAGAGACACCGACACTCACGCCTACAGAGACACCGACACCCACGCCTACAGAGACACCAACACCAACATCAACACCAACACCAACACCAACACCAACATCAACACTCACACCGACACCGACACCGACACAGACAGCACCATAAAATACGCTTGCTGTTAAGGATTGATCCCAATACCTCTTTGTTAAGGGGAAAAGGGATGAAAACCAAGCTATTTCCCCTTTGCCTTTACCCCTTGCCCTTTAACCGAAAAGTATTGGGATTGATCCCCTCTAGGGCGTGTTTTCAAACTCGTTATTTGTCTCGGTAACTCTTGAACAAACCCATAATTTTGAAAGTGTAACAAGAGCATAGAAGGTGAGGGAAAGTTACTCGCTCAAACCTCCACTACCACCAAGCGATTCTCTTATATTTTCTTGCGGAGAATTTTTAATTTCCCATTTCAAATAGTACAAATCGACATCTGATAAATTCAATAATTCTTTTATTAAATCAACTGGATTTTCAGGATATTTCTCCAATTTCCAGTTTAACTCTTTAACACCTTGACTACAATAACAAACGGCTGAAAGGTTTAACATGTTTTCTTTGTTAAGTTAACTTCTCCTAGAATTCTTCTCCTTTTGATGTTTTAATTTTTTACTATAGGTTGTTGAATTTTGACTCTTACTTTAAAACCATTAGCTTGAATAACTAAAGTAACACCTCCTATTACAGCCCTATAATTCGTATCATTCAGTTTATTAAAAAAATCCGATTTTTATTCAATATTTTCGTTAATAATGATGTCTTCTAAATGTATGTAAAAAATGATTTTTAAAAATTATATTTAAGTAGGAAACGTCATTAAACTAACACGAATAAAAAAAAGACACAAGGACAGTTAAGACAGTTAAGACAGTTAAAAAAATAGGTTACTCAAATTTTCCCGGAGTCAGCTAAAAAAGGGTTTCTTTTCTTAAACGCCGACCTAGGTGACTGGCGTCGCCAAGGACGCCAAGAAAATAACAAAGAAGATAGGTAATCTTGCACGCCTGATGGGAGTAAGACAGGAAGTGATTGCCGCATTTTTGCGTAAGTCCTAAATGTATCTTTGCTTCTCCAATCTGGGAATAATCAACCCAGTAGACTTGTTGAGGATGGGGAATTGGGACAAGAACGTGCATATTGGCTAGCTTGGTCGCAAATTTCAGGAGTTGGTCCAATATTATTACAACGGTTGCAGCAGCATTTTGGTACACTGGCAGCAGCTTGGGACGCAAAACCTACAGAGTTGGGACAAGTAGAAGGTTTTGGTTTTCAAACGCTGCAAAAAGTAGTGCAACAACGTTCTCGTTTACATCCTGAACAATTTTTGCAGCAACACCAACAGCAAAACCCGAATTTTTGGACACCAGCAGATGCAGACTATCCTCGCTTACTATTGGAAATACCTAGTCCACCGCCGATTGTGTACTATCGTGGTGAAATAGATTTGCAAGAAAATCTGGCACAAAAACAACTCGTCGGGATTGTAGGGACACGCCAACCCTCAGAGTATGGTATGCGATGGACTCGCCAAATTAGTACGGCTTTGGCAAAAAATGGGTTCACGGTTGTTTCTGGTTTGGCAGAGGGAATTGATACTGAAAGTCACGGCGCTACTGTGAAAGCTGGAGGACGCACAATCGCAGTTTTAGGTACAGGTGTAGATGTTGTCTATCCATCTAAAAATATCGAACTCTACAAACAGATTTTGACTGTAGGCTTGGTTGTAAGTGAGTATCCAGCAAAGACACCACCTGATCGCACCCATTTTCCTCGTCGCAACAGAATTATCGCAGGTTTAAGTCGTGCTGTGCTGGTGATGGAAGCACCGATCAAATCAGGTGCTTTGATTACTGCAAGTTACGCAAATGATTTTGGGCGAGATGTCTATGCACTTCCTGGAAGACTGGATGATCACTCATCGCAAGGGTGTTTAAAACTGCTTAGCCAAGGCGCGACTCCGATTGTTAAGGAATTAGACGAACTATTAAAAATGCTGGGAGCAATACCACAACTAGATTCTGTTGAAGCATCCCCATCAGTGCAGCAGTTAACTTTACCAAGTTTACCACCAGAACTTCAACGAGTTATGGATGCAATTACTTCAGAAGCTTTAGCGTTTGATTTTATTGTTCAACAAACGGGCATAGCTACGCCTGAGGTTTCGAGTGCTTTGTTGCAATTGGAGTTGATGGGTTTAGTTTCGCAATTACCGGGGATGCGGTATCAGCGGTGCTCATAGATTTTTGGATTTTTGATTAGTCAACTACTTCCTCACCCTGCCTTAACCCCGCAATTTTGGGTTGGTCGAACACTAGTAGTCCACCATACTAACTTTGCGGGGTAAACCCATTTTTATATTTATTCTT
>NZ_CAWPKW010000050.1:0-110356 GCF_963888615.1 Brasilonema octagenarum UFV-OR1
CCGTAGGTATCTGGCGTTGGGGTTCCCCCCGTTGTAGCACCTGGCGTGAGGGATGCCCGATAGGGCAGGGTGAGGTTTCGAGGAAATTTCGAGTCATGCGATGACTTGTGTGTACACCGTAGGCTCCTTGCTCCCTGTTCCCTGTTCCTTGATATAAATAATATTACTGACAAACATAGTTAAAAAAAGTAGTATAAAGTATTGCTACTTAGAAAGAACTGTGTATGAGAAATTTCTTCATGGCTGCTGCTGGAGGAGTGTTCCTTGCGTTTGCAGTAATAAGTCAAGCGTTGGGAGCAACAGTGACACCAAAACTGGGATCAGATTTCTCTAATTTTTATTCAATAACAGATCTCGGTTCTATCGAACAAATTCCACCTGCTTATGGTGGAATAACATTTCAACCAGGAGAACCCAATACACTGTTAGTCAGCGGTTTGGCTGATACCCCGGATGCAGGAATTTATGCAGTTGAAGTCAGCCGTGATAGTAACAACCACATCACTGGTTTTGGTATCCCATCCTTTTTGACACAAGCCCCCGGAATCAGCACAGGAGGAATTGATGCTGGTTTAGCTTATAGCCCCAAAGCTGATGTGTTGTTCTATACCTCCTATCCTGACAACAGCATTGGTCAAATAAAGCCTGGTAGCAGTAGTCCTAATAAACAAATTGATCTAAACACTCTTGGCTTTGCTGCTTCCACAGGTGCATTAAACTTTGTCCCTGAAGGATTTGCTGGAGCTGGTCGGCTTAAAATTACTTCTTATACGAGTAATATCTTTTATGACACAACTATCACTCCAGATAGCTCAGGTACATATGATATCGCTACGCCCACCAGAAGTGTTCAGCTTGATGGTGGACTGGATGGTTTTTTCTACGTAAAAGCAGGAAATCCTGGGTTTTTTGAAGATAGTCTGGTAATTGAAGAATATGATAACAGCAGCGTTTCTGCTTATACGATAGATGGAAATGGAGATGCGATCGCCAACACCCGTCGAAATTTTATCACCGGACTTGGCTTTCACTCGCCAACATCTCTAACTGGAGTGATGGGAGCAACTATTGATCCGGTGACGGGAGACTTTATATTCTCTACATTTTTTGAAGGAGACCCTTCAGCAAGTAAAATATATGCAGTGACAAGAGGAACCAAATCAACTTCAGTCCCTGAACCTCAAGGCGTAACTTTATTGGTGAGTATGTTCGTTTTAAGTTTAGGCTTACTCCGGGATAAAATAAAAAATTAAAAAAGAATTCACCAAGTCAGAATGGGCTGCGCTTTTGCACTCTACACGAGTCAGAATCCATTAAATGGGGATTGAAACCGCAGGGGAAACGCACCTTAAACCCCTTTACTCAATCGAGCATCCCACAGAATTCATGCCCTCATTCTGGGTTATGACTCCTGAGTTGTTTGTGTTAAATTTCAAATTCTTAACTGTGTCTTGAAATCTCACTGAACCAAAATCTAAAGCGCATAGTTATTTGCTATTCTGTTGATTTGATACACTTTTTTAGTTATTTATATATCGTGCTTTTTATATCATCATAATAATGATTTTAAAGAAAAGATATTCGATGTAAATCCTATAGAATTTTTACTCAGTTAGGTACACTATTATCAGTTATCAGTTATCAGTTACCAGTTACCAGTGATCAATTGTTCACTGTTAAGCGTTCCCTAGCTCAACTAGAACAAAGCAAACCGGATTCCTATATATGCTTAGAGAGCAGCTTGAAGATATTGAAATTCAATTGTTATTAGAAGGCATACATCGTTATTACGGATTTGATTTTAGGAATTATGCCTTAGCCTCACTCAAACGACGAATTTGGAAAATTATTCGAGCCGAAAGTTTAACCAGTATTTCTGGACTGCAAGAAAAAGTTCTCCATGATCCCGAATGTATGGAGAGATTTCTGTGTAGCCTCTCGGTTAATGTAACGACTATGTTTCGTGACCCCAACTTTTTTTTGATGTTTCGGAAAAAAGTTGTACCAATCTTACGAACTTATCCTTTCATTCGCGTTTGGCATGCGGGATGTTCTAGTGGTGAAGAAGTTTATTCTCTGGCAATTTTACTCCAGGAAGAGGGACTTTATCATCGTTGTAGATTGTATGCAACTGATATCAATGAGATGGTTTTAAAAAAAGCGAAAGCTGGAATTTATCCATTAGATGCAATGCAATATTATACTCAAAATTATTTGCAAGCAGGTGGAAAAAAAGCTTTCTCCGAATATTATACATCAGCCTATGAACATGCTATTTTTTCTTCGTATCTTAAAGAGAACATAATTTTTTCACAACATAATTTAGTCATAGATAATTCTTTCAACGAATTTAACATTATTTTATGTCGAAATGTATTAATTTACTTTAATACATTTTTACAACAACGAGTCTTTAATCTTTTTCATGAAAGCCTTGTTCAGTTCGGTATTTTGGGTTTAGGACGCCAGGAAACAATGAAGTTCACTCCGCATGAACAAGACTATGAGCAATTAGAAGGTGGAGAAAAGTTTTACCGTAGAATTCGATAGTTGTTGATAATTGCCATAAACTACTAATTATTAACGAGTTATCACTCACGACTCATGACAATTCAATTCATTGCTATTGGTACATCCTTAGGAGGGTTAGAAGCCCTTGAAGTTTTACTCGCTGGATTGCCAAAAAACTTCCCAGTACCTGTAGCTATTGTTCAGCATCGTCACAAATCTTCAGATGATAAATTGAGAGTCGCGTTACAGGAGTACAGTGCTTTAGTTGTCACCGAGCCGCAAGATAAAGAAGAAATTGTGCCTGGTTACATATATCTAGCTCCAGCAGATTATCATTTGATGATAGAAGTAACAAGTGATGCGGTTCGTGAGCCAAGCTTTTCCTTATGTGTGGATGCTGCTGTGACTTATGCACGCCCGTCAATAGATGTGCTATTTGAAACCGCAGCCGATACTTATGCCGAAAGGTTAATTGCAGTTCTCTTGACAGGAGCTAATCATGATGGAATGCAAGGGATGAGAAAAATTAAAGCACGGGGCGGCAAAACTGTGGTGCAGGAACCTTCAACAGCAGCTTGTCCAATAATGCCTGAAGCGGCGATCGCCGCTGGAGTTGCAGATAAAGTTCTACCTTTGGCAGATATTGCCCCTTACTTAGTTAAAATGTGTAATTTTTGAGAAAGTCCTTGGCTAATTCTTCATACAAAAAGCTCTTAACTGCAGTCAGAAGGAATAACTAAATTTCTAACTTAAGATAGTGTCAATAAAATAAGCGCAAACGTCACAGTCAATAGGAAGACGTGAAAACGTTTTCATCTATTTCCCAAAGCATACAGATAGAAATGCCATTTGAACCGAAAGTTAACGTTTTGTTGGTAGATGACCATCCAGAAAATTTATTAGCCTTAGAGGCGATTTTAGGTAGTCAGCGTCAAAATGTGGTGAGGGCTACATCCGGCGCACAAGCACTGCGATGTTTGCTTAATCAGGACTTCGCGGTGATTCTGCTGGATGTGCAAATGCCTGACATGGATGGGTTCGAGACAGCTGCCCTAATTCGACAGCGAGAGCGATCGCGCCATACACCAATTATTTTTTTGACTGCATTTAGCACGAGTGATAACATGGTGTTTAAAGGATATTCTGTTGGTGCTGTAGACTACCTGTTCAAACCCATTCATGCAGAAATTTTAAAATCCAAGGTAGCCGCATTTGTTGATCTGTTTCAAAAAACTGTCGAAGTCAAGCGACAAGCGGCACAATTGGCACAGATGAATACCGAACTGAGAAAGCGCGAAGAGATGTTTCGCTCTTTGAGTGCTTGCTCGCCTGTAGGCATTTTTCTCACAGATACATTAGGTAAATGCACTTATATTAATCCACGATATCAAGCTATCTATGGGATGACACTGGAGGAGAGTTTAGGCGAGGGTTGGACACAAACAATTCATCCTGAAGATAGAGGGCGAGTGATTGCTGATTGGTATAATATATCAGAGCGACGACAGGAATACACAGCAGAATTTCGCATACTCACCTCGACAGGAATTCAGCGTTGGGTTCATATGTCCTCGTCGGCGATGCTTTCGGATCAAAGCGAAGTTATTGGATATATCGGCACGATAGAAGATATTACAGAGCGCAAACAAGCACAAGAAGAACACATTAACTTCATCCGCGAACAAGCAGCCCGACAAGAAGCTGAAACAGCAAACCGCCTTAAAGATGAGTTTTTAGCGACTCTTTCCCATGAACTTCGTACACCTTTAACTTCAATATTAGGTTGGTCTAAACTGCTGCGTCAGCGAAAGATGGATGAAAAAGCCATTACACGCGCTCTAGAAACGATTGAACGCAACGCTACTTTGCAGGCACAACTTATAGACGATATTCTAGATGTCTCACGGATTATGCGTGGCAAACTAAAGCTCAATCTCTGTCAACTTAATTTAACATCTGTGATTGCAACTGTTGTAGATAGCGTACGCTTAGAAGCTGAGAAAAAAAATATTCAACTTGAGTATATTATTGAACACACTAACACACAGAACGAGGCAACAAGAAACACTATAGGAGATAGGGAAAATTTTCCCTCACTCTCTTCATCCCCAGAGGGGACTGCAAACTCCTCCACCTCTTTTGTCGTTTGTGGTGATCCAAACCGCTTACAGCAAATAGCTTGGAATTTACTGAGTAATGCCCTCAAGTTCACACCCAAAGACGGAAGAGTAGAGGTACGATTGTTACTCAGTGCTGAATCTTCCTCAGAAACACTTCAACCTCAGCAACACCACTCATCTGCGGCTAAAAGCTCCTTAGCACTTATTCGGGTGAGCGATACAGGTAGTGGTATCAGCCCAGATTTTCTTCCCTATGTTTTTGAGCGCTTTCGTCAAGCTGATGGTAGCATCACCAGACACCAAGGTGGATTGGGACTAGGACTAGCAATTGTACGTTCTCTGGTGGAAATGCATCGGGGAAGCGTTCATGCCGAAAGTCCAGGACTAGGACAAGGAGCCACTTTTACTGTGAAGCTACCGCTCATGGGTACTGGGAAAACGACAGAACAAGAGGAAGAAAAAGAAAATCAGGAGGGGACTACTAAACTCATAACCAACTACACGACTAAGTCAGAAAATACCTCTTGTAGTGCAGGGTGAACTAAGAGATGGTCTTGTACGTTCACACCTTTGGCTAATGCTTGGTTGTTTGTCAGTGCTTTTATCCCTGAATTTGCTAACTGCAAAACATAGGGTAAAGTGCTGTTATTTAATGCTTGGGTTGAAGTCCAAGGTACTGCCCCCGGCATGTTAGGAACACCATAATGCACCACACCCTCTTCGAGATAAACAGGATGAGTATGGGATGTGGGGTGTACAGTTTCCACGCAACCGCCTTGATCAACAGCAACATCGACTATCACAGAACCAGGATGCATTTGTTTTACTAAGTTGCGGGACACAAGGATGGGTGCTTTACGTCCTGGTATTAAAACAGCACCGATGAGCAAGTCGGCATCTTTGAGCGCAGCTTCAATATGGGCGGAGTTGCTGTAAAGCAGTTCGACTCTGGAACCAAACAAGGTTTCCAGATACGCGAGGCGCTCAACATTAACATCGAGAATTTGGACAGCAGCGCCCATACCCACAGCAATTTTCGCCGCTTCTGTACCAACAACACCGCCACCTAGAATCACGACTTTGCCTGGTTTAACTCCAGGTACACCGCCTAGCAAAACTCCTCTACCACCTTGCTGACGCTCTAGAAATCTTGCCCCAAATTGTACGGATAACCGACCTGCAATAATACTCATGGGACTCAGCAAAGGTAATTTGTTGTTCCCTGGTTGTTCTACAGTTTCATAGGCGATCGCCGTTACACCGCAATCAATCAGATGTTCGGTTAACTTTCGGTCAGCTGCTAAATGCAGATATGTAAACAAAATTTGCCCCTTCTGCAAAAACTTATACTCTGCAGACAATGGCTCTTTTACTTTGACAACAAGTTCGCACTTCCAAGCTTCGTCAGTGGTGGTGACTATTTTCGCGCCAGCGCTAATGTAGTCATCATCTGTAAATCCCGCCCCGATACCGGCTTGAGTCTCTACGAAAACTCTATGACCATTTTCTTGTAAGACTCGCACACTAGAAGGACTTAAGCCAACTCGAAACTCTAGGTCTTTTGTTTCTTTAGGAATACCAATTTCCATTTATCGCCTCTTATGAATTTTTGTATAGCTATAGTTTGTCAGTCTCATTCATTTTCTGTTGAATCAGAAACTACGAATTTTATAACTCGTATTGAAGTCGAAAGTATTGAAGTGCAAAGACTACACTCAGCTTTGAGAACACAGCGCTGTTTCACCCTCGAACAGAGGATACCTTTACAAGGGATTAACCTTTGGCACTCTACACTTGACTACTCTGGACAACTTAACTCTCTGTGATACCACCACTGTAGTTCAAACTTTTGCTCTTGACGATTACGAAACTGCTTCTACAATAAACTAAGATAAGAATCGTAAATAATTGTAAACAGTGACAATCCTGTAAAATAGCTCAGTTGTGTTGTTACTCAAATATCCAGTTTCAGATATCCACTTAAAAGTTCATTTGCCAAAAAGAGGTTTTCAATGATGATACAGCCAAGCGTAACTCCTAAGTTGGAAGAGCCGAAGTTCGGGTTTAATGAATATGCTGAGCGTTTGAATGGTCGAGCTGCAATGATTGGCTTCCTAATCATGGTGGTAATAGAATATGTTACCAACCAAGGAGTCTTATCATGGCTCGGTCTTAAGTAGGATTTTACCAACTTAGAAGTGACTCTTGTACCACAAAAATGACCAGAAGCTCAAACCAGCTGAATATCGCGGCTGGTTTTGACTTAATAAAACCTTTAATTGGGCGTTAATGGTAGTAGAACTGAACCGAACTATAATGAAATTGAGGCTCTATCACAAAAGCGTCAATCGCTAGCTTAGGTGCTCTCAAAAAATATAAATATATATGTAAAGGTGAACAGGAACAAAAAAGCTTGTGATGAATGCTGTATTTCCTCGTTTTTTGAAGTCAAGCTACCGTAAAGAACCAATTATCAGTGTATTGATTACAATGGGAGTCATAGATGCATTGATTGGTGGATTAGACGATAGGTGGTCGTTGTTTGCTTTTGGCTTAGGGACAACAGGAGTGGCGCTAGCCTACAAATGGTGGCGGATTCAACAACGCCGCCCCTTACCTGATGAACCTGTTGTACAACATTACCTGCCTGAGCGATCGTCAAGTCCTGCTTTACCGATGCTGAGTGTTTCTAAGAAAAAGCCACCATATCGGTAGATTTTGGCTCTGAAATTTGAGTCATGATATTTATTATTGATTGTTGCTAAAAACAAATAAATATGGTATGCTTTGCTACCTATGCGCCAGTATGATCATTGATGGGCGGAAGTTTACCGCCTGTCAATATGGTACAGGCTGTCTTGAGATATTTAAAATATATGAATAATCACAATAAATTCCTCTTGCAAATCCAAAATGCAAAGCTTTATGGGCGTATAAATGAATTTCAGTCTCAAATAACCAGTGCCAAGAATTTTGTGACACTCATGAGTGTAGCAGGTGCCGTTGCCATCACTTCGCTGATCCAAGTACCATCTGCAATCCCTGTTGAGTTTAAAGTGACACCAGTAGCTCAACCGACGACTAGTGTTGCGAATCCACAACTTCTTTACACATTCATACAGCATACCGGACCTATTAAATCTCTCGCCTTCACTCCAGATAGCCGAATTCTTCTTAGTGGTGGCAATGATAATGAAGGCATAATTCGCTTATGGGATACAATAACTGGCAGAAGGCTTGGAATTATTGATAGAGCACAAAAAGCTGCAGTAGAATCTATCGTGATTTCGCCAGATGGTCAAACTCTTGCCAGTTGCAGTGATGACAACACTATTAACCTTTGGAACCTCAAAAGCCGCAAATTTACTCGCTCCTTTGTGGAACATACAAGCAATGTACTATCTTTAGCTGTAACTCCAAATGGTAAAGTTCTTGTCAGTGGCGCATTAGATGGTATTCGGATGTGGGATTTGCTACAACAGCGCCCACTTGCGATTTTGACACGTTTTGATAACTCGATTAATACAGTGGCGATTAGTCCTGATGGTCAGACGCTGGCGAGTGGTGATAATATTGGCGTGATTAAGCTATGGGATTTGAGTAGTGGAAGATTAATCCGCACAATTCCAGGGGCGCATTATAATACAGTCACTAAAATAGTTTTTACTCCAGATGGAAGGACGTTTGTCAGTGCGAGTCGCGATCGCACAATTAAAGTCTGGAATGTTACCACTGGACAATCTGTTCGCACCCTGACAGGAGACAACAACTGGGTAAATGATATCGCCATCAACCCAAACGGACAAACTCTTGCCAGTGCTGCCAAAGATGGAATTAAGCTGTGGAATTTAACAACAGGCGAGTTGATAACCACACTTTATGGACATTCCGACTGGGCTAGCGTTGTAGCCTTTAGTCCTGATGGAACAAAGCTTGCTACTGGTGGATTTGATACAAGAGTTAATGTTTGGTTAGTTAGTCAGTAAATAACACAAAGGTTCAACCATCAAAACTCAAAAAAGCTTTGATGGTTGAACTTCGGGGCTACTTGTTGGCGATCGCTTCGTTACTGGATAGCGACAGATCGCGTTACTTAGGTGTTATTGGCACCAGAGTAGAAGAGTTGATTATATGTCTTGAGGCCAGATTCTCCAAGGTTACCTGTTAAGGGTTGGAAAGCATCCGCGAATTTGGTGAAGAGGGAATTAACTAGATTATCACCAGCGTCTTTGATTCCCATCGACAATACCAAATTATCTAACTTACCGAGAAACTCACCAGCCGCAGTGTTGGATTTGTCAATAATCACAGACCAATTGCCATCACCAATAACTAGGCTGTTGCTGGTGAAGACATGGTTACCAGTACCAATGATTGTGTTATTACTACCGAAGTCCCAGTTACCGTTACCAATGGTTGTGTTGTTATTTCCGAAATCCCAGTTACCATTACCAAGAGTTACGTTGTCACTGGTTGACTCCCAGTACCAGTTGCCATTACCAATGGTTCTGTTGTTTTGACTAGACTCTAAATGCCAGTTGCCATTACCAATTGTTGCGTTGTTTTTAGTGGAGTCCCAATTCCAGTTAGCATTACCTACGCTTACATTGGATTGTCCATAGTTCCAGTTGGCATTACCTATGACAGCGTTGTTACTACCAAAGTCCTTATTGCCATAACCAATGGGTATGCCACCTTCAGGAGTATTAAAAATGTTGTCAGTGCCACTGAAGGGCAACAGACCACCAAGGACAGTGTACAAGACATCGGTGGGTGGTTGAACAGCCTGAGATCCACCTTGAGTGGCACTACCAGCAAATACGTTGCTGTACGGATCACCATTACTAATGTTTTGAGTACCAGTATTAATACTAGTATTTGCACTCAGTATGTCATTTTTATAGAGCGTCAATAAATCGGAAGGTGATTTCAGAGGCGTATTGTTACCACTGAACAGTTTTTTACCTGTAGCGGAGTTGACTGTTTTGGTGAAGTTTAATAGGTCATCTTGGACAATCCTTAAGATGTCGGAGGGTGAGCTACTTCCGCCAGCGCCTTTTAAGTCCTGACCAAAGAGGACTTGCACAATATCTATAGATGGTTGCTGAGGTATACTGCCAGGAGCAATAGCTGTGTTATTAGTAGGTACAAGCGGGTTGCTACCACCAGCAACCGAGGTACCAGCACTAGCACCCGAAGTACCAGACGCACTTGGCAAGGTCTGACTGTAGACGGATGTCAGCAGACTCTCAGCTGATTTAGGTATAGGGAAATTTGTACCATAAGCCTGTTTCAAGTAATCCAGAGCTGGCGCACTGGTAGTACTGAAGGGATTGTTTCCACCAGCAAATGGGTTTCCACCACTGGAAGAAATAGTAATGCCACTCTGAGATATTTTGTAACTCAGTTTGTCGATGACTGAGTCAACCAACTGCTCGACAGTAAAATTTATCGCTTTTGAAAATCTTTCCGGTGTGTTTTCTTTACCGATGATCCATTGACCCTCACCAACAACTACGTTGCCAAGACTAGCGAAAGGT
Organism: Brasilonema octagenarum UFV-OR1; assembly: GCF_963888615.1. Classification (NCBI taxonomy): domain Bacteria; kingdom Bacillati; phylum Cyanobacteriota; class Cyanophyceae; order Nostocales; family Scytonemataceae; genus Brasilonema; species Brasilonema octagenarum. Next base: position 10,172 of record NZ_CAWPKW010000050.1, read on the forward strand.
TGACCGCCACCACCAGCATACGGATTGTTTGCAGCACCAGCAAAGGTGTTGGTGCTGCCAGATCCTAAGCCGGTACTACTTGAGTTGCTAGTACCTAAGATGCTACCAAACGGGTTGCTGCTACCACCAACAGCGCTAGTACCTGAGCTGCTAGCAAACAAGTTGCTGCTGCTGGCTAAGGTGTCAGTACCACTTGCAGATGAGTTGCTGTTACTGATTGGAGCCAGACTGGTAGAAGTAGGAGCAGAAGTGCTTGCAGTAGGAGCAGAAGTGCTAGCAGAATAAGTGTCAACCGGTAGGGAAGTGTCAACCGGTAGGGAAGTGTCAACCACTAGGGAACTGCCACCACTAGTTAGGGAATCTGAAACTGGTGGTACACTACCAGTCGAGTAGTTGCTAACACCAGCTAGATCAGTAACTGAGGGAAAAACTGAATTGGTGTCAGGATTAAGGGTAGAAGTTGTCATAAAAAATAATCCTCCTAATTTTTAGGACTCAAACCTGGTAAAAAGTGGGAAATTAAATACATAAAGCCTGCCTTATTGCTTTAGTCTTTGGTTTTTTAAGTGCAGGCTATTTATTGGCTAGTAGATCTTGGAATGTTGTTGGGTTGATCCTTTTACCGGTCAACCCAACATTTTTGACTTCAAACTGGGACGTTAAACAATCGGAGGGGTAGTACTAGCGATCGCATTGTTTCCAGAGTTCAATGAATCAATAGCTTGACTCAAAGTTGTGATGTCATTCGCGAACAGTTGCAAGACTTCAGTTGATGATAGCGGAAGCTGACTGCCGACACCAGAATTCTGATTAGCAAGGTTGTCAGAGCTTAAGATATCAGCTTTTACCTGCTTCCAAATCTCAGAACGCAAAGGAAACACACTGCTACTATCAGTCACTGGACTGCTACCACTTAACACACTGCCACTACCAGTAACTATGTCGTTACCACTAGATGCACTGGCATTGCCATTTAAGAAGGGTGAGTCGCTGCCATAAACTGCATTCACCAAATCAACTACAGGTGCCAGAGGCTGATCGTCACTTGCATCGGCTTTGTCACTTCTATATTGGTTGACAATGTCAGTAAAGGTTGAGGTGTTTGTCCGGATCTTCTCCAAAAAATTGGATGATAACTGCGGAAAAACACTGTCACTACTAGCAGCAGAGTTAGTGTTAGAAGTTGCCATAACTAAAAATCCTCCTATCGTTAGAACAAAAATGTTGTTGAACTAGGAAAACTAAAGAAAGCAAGCTAGATCGGTCTCTAAGTTTCTTCTTTGGTTTCGTCACAGGAGATTAGTTTGGCTAGTAGGTCTTGGAATCATGTTGGGTTGCCTTAGGTATTGGTTAACCCAACAATTTTTTTAAGGTGAAACTCTAAGCAAACGGGATGGCACCACCACCAAACTGGTTGCCACCACCAAAGCTGCCGATGCTGCTAACATCAAAGCCGCCGCTGCCACCACCAAAGCCGCCGATGCTGTTAGGATCAAAGCCGCCAAACTGGTTGCCACCACCAAAGCCGCCAATGCTGCCACCACCGCCAGACGGGATGCTGTTAACATCAAAGCCGTCGGTGCTGCCGCCACCATTTACAGGTGATGTGCTACCCAAGCCGGAAACCTGGTTGACAACATTATTCGTCAGCTGCCATGACAACACATCTGTACTTTCGGTAGTAGGACCATTCGCCACGTATTGATCAATCAGGATTCTGTTCTGAAACGACAACGAATTGGTTGCGCTTGCAAAATCGATGCCACCTTGGCTGCCGCCACTGAACCCGCCAGCACTGCCACCAGAGGGAGCACCAGTCAACACGTCAGTGCCACCGCCACCAGAGGGAGCACTGCCACCACTAGTGCCAATAGCAGCCCAAGGGTTGCTACCACCAGTAAGCGGGCTACCAGAGGCATTCGGGTTACCAAAGTTAGTAAAGGGACTACCGCCACCAGCACCACTGGGAGCGCCACCGATGCTACCACCACCAGTAGCATTGCCAAAGCCTTGTAATACGTTCTCAGTAGAAGTGACTTCACTCAATCGACCCCAGGGAGATTGTTGCAGTACACTCCCGAGATCACCATTATTATTGTTATCAGTTGCCATTAAAGAGAATCCTCCTACTTATACGTTAAAAATTACGCAACCACAGGCATATAAAATCAGCAAAAAATAAGCCTGTTTTTTTAATTTTTTATTGCTCTGTTATTGCCAAAACTAGTAATTATTTATCTGGGCATTACAAATCAAGAATGGCTTTGTTTCGGAAATTCTCCAACGAATGTAGAGATCACTTAAGGAAAACTGTAATTAACGCTACTGTCTATACAAAAATAAGCAATTTTCATAAATTTATCAATCAAAATTCTTTTGATTGATTTGTCAATTTTTTAGATTTCTCTCTTTTCTTTTTCGTTTCATAAAATATAAAAAATATCAACAAAAAAATATATCGTTGGAAAGATGTTAAATACCAAAGATTAGATGTTTTTATGAGCAAGGTTAAAGGAAAAGAGGGAAAGGATGAATTTTTCCCTTTCCCCCTAACTCAAAAGTATTGGTACCTCTGTTACAAACACAAAATACTACACCCTACTTCCTACACCTGTCCTAAAGCTACTAAACTACGTTGATCGGGTATAGACCAACGATCAACGACTTTACCCAAAACTGACAATTCCTGAACCAATCTGTCAAACTTTTCAGGAGTCAGGGACTGAGGTCCGTCAGATAGAGCTTTAGCAGGATTTGGGTGAACTTCAATCATCAATGAATCTGCACCTGCTGCTAAAGCTGCCATTGCCATCGGTGTAACATACTCTGATTTTCCTGTACCATGACTAGGGTCAATCATGATGGGTAAATGTGTTAGCTGTCTCAACACAGGAATCACTGATAAATCTAGAGTGTTACGAACATATTTGGAATCAAAAGTTCTAATACCTCGTTCGCAAAGAATTACATTTGGGTTTCCTGCTGCCAGAATATATTCTGCTGCCATGAGCCACTCATCAATCGTGGCGGACATCCCGCGTTTGATCAGCACAGGCTTATCTTGAGCGCCCACTTTCTTTAGCAAGGAAAAGTTTTGCATGTTTCTGGCTCCTATCTGAATCACGTCAGCAACCCTAGCCAGTGCTGGTAAATCAGCAGCATCCATAAGTTCTGTGATGATCCCCAAACCAGTAGCTTCACGAGCTGCTGCTAACAAATCTAGAGCACTCTCACCATGTCCTTGAAATGCATAAGGCGAGGAGCGAGGTTTGTAAGCCCCGCCACGCAGAAACTTGGCTCCAGCCGCCTTAACGCGCTTTGCCGTTTCCACAATCATTTCTTCATTTTCAACAGAGCAAGGTCCAGCAACCAACACAACGGGATGTTCTTCACCGATGTGGACAGGACCATTTGGTGTGGGAACAACAACCTCACTGGCTTCTCCATGACGGAATTCTCGACTGACGCGCTTGAAAGGTTTCTGAATTCGTAGTACTTGCTCAATCCAAGGACTGTTATTCTGTATCTGCATTGGATCTAGGGTGGCAGTTTCACCAATTAAGCCTAAAACCACTTTGTTTTGTCCGACGCTTTTTTCTACAGTGACGCCCCAAGTGTTATGCAATTCTTGGCTGATGCGAGTAACTTCATCAGCAGGTGTACCATTTTTGACGACAATGATCATGGATTTTGGTTCTCTACTTTTTTTATATAAAGTAATAAGAGTTGCTACTGAAAAATAACCGCGTCTGGGATTTAGAACTTACGCACGAGTTACGAAAGAATAAGACTGTGAGATTGCTTGCTTGCTTCGCAACGGGTGCAACTACGTTTCCCTTACGTAAGTCCTGAAATTGTTATTTATCAATAGTCCCTAATATTTGGACAAAGACTAAGAATTCAGGATTTTAGCAACAGTTTGCACATCCTTGTCGCCTCTGCCTGAGCAGTTTATGACAATCCGAGGACTACCATCTAACTGAGGACACAGCTTTGCTAAATAGGCGATCGCATGAGCGGTTTCCAAAGCTGGAATAATCCCTTCTAGTTGAGACAAAAGCTGCAACGCCTCCAAAGCTTCAGAATCGCTGACGCTGTAGTACTCCGCGCGACCAAGTTCCTTGAGATAGCTATGCTCAGGACCAACGCCTGGATAGTCCAAACCAGCACTAATCGAATGTGCTTCGATAACCTGACCATCATCATCTTGCAGTACATAGCTCATAGCGCCGTGCAACACGCCGATTCGTCCCAGTGTTAAAGTTGCTGCGTGCTTCTGGGTGTCAACACCTTCACCCGCTGCTTCAACTCCAATCAGGCGTACAGATGGCTCATCGACAAACTCATGGAACAGCCCAATCGCGTTGGAACCACCGCCAACACAAGCCAAGAGAATATCAGGTATTCCTCCCCATTTTTCTTGAGACTGAGCGCGAGTTTCTTTGCCAATCACAGCGTGGAAATCGCGTACTATCATCGGGTACGGATGGGGACCTGCAACAGAACCGAGGATGTAGTGAGTCGTTTCCACGTTTGTCACCCAGTCCCGAATCGCCTCGGAGGTTGCATCTTTGAGTGTTCCAGTACCCGCCTCCACTGGACGGACTTCAGCCCCCATCAGTTTCATCCGAAACACATTCAGGGCTTGGCGTTGCATATCCTGGACGCCCATGTAAATCACGCATTGTAGACCAAAGCGAGCGCACACGGTCGCAGTTGCTACCCCATGTTGACCAGCTCCGGTTTCAGCGATAATGCGCTGCTTACCCATGCGCTTTGCCAGCAACACCTGACCTAAAGCGTTATTAATTTTGTGAGCGCCTGTATGATTTAAATCTTCCCGCTTGAGATAGATTTGTGGTCCTGTGCCATCACTGTGAGCGTAGTGTGTAGTGAGACGCTCGGCAAAATATAAGGGAGTGGAGCGTCCCACATAGTCTTTGAGTAAATTTTGTAACTCTGCTTGGAAGCTTGGCTCGTTGCAGTATTGCTCATATGCTGTTTCCAATTCACTTAATGCGGGCATTAAGGTTTCAGGAACATACTTACCGCCGAACTTTCCGAATCTCCCCAAGGAGTCGGGTCTTGCAGTCGCCAATTCAACTTTATTATTGATATCTGAGATGCTAACCACTGGATATAACCTCTTACGTTCTAGTAACTTTTCACGAGTCTTAACAATAGTTAACAGTTATCAACTGCTCGATAACTGTTCACTGTATTGAACCTACTGTTTGAAGAGACGGTTGGGCAATTGCGGCTTTCAATTCTTGACAAAGTTGTTCAACAGCTTGCAGTCCTTCTGTGGGACTACCATTTGCTAATCTTTGAACAAATGCACTACCAACAATGACACCATCTGCGCCCCAATCGCTTACCTGACGCGCCTGTTCTGGTCCAGAGATGCCAAAGCCAACACCAATCGGTTTATCAGTTATGCTTCGCATCTGGCTTAGTAAGGTTTTGACGCGATCTTGTAGTTGGGAGCGAACACCAGTCACACCAGTCACACTCACAAGGTAGATAAATCCTTGGGATTGCTTGGCGATCGCCTCAATCCGCTCTTGAGAACTGGTAGGAGCGACAAGTAAAATCACTTCTATGCCAAATTCTGCGCCTGTGTTAATTAGATATTCTGCTTCTTCTAAAGGCAAGTCTGGTACGACTAATCCCCGTACTCCAACCTTAGCGAGTTGCGCCAGAAACGACTCAACACCCCGATTGAGAATCGGGTTGTAGTAAGTGAATAAAATGATCGGTGCTTGCAAGCTTGGACTCACATCGGCAACAATCTCTAACACATGCTCTAACTTAGTTCCCTTGTGCAACGCACGAGTAGCAGCCGCTTGGATCACAGGACCATCTGCTAGTGGATCAGAGTAAGGAACACCGAGTTCAATAAAGTCAGCACCATTGCTGTCTAAGATGCGTAAAGCTTCTTTTGTGGTTTGTAAGTCAGGATCTCCAGCTGTTATGAAGGGAATTAAAGCGCGCTGATTGCGGTCTCTTAAAGATTGAAAACGTTGGGAAATGGAACTCATCAGAATAATGCACCTACGTAATGAGTATTGGTTTAGTAGTCAGTGTTGCGCTCGCCTACTACGAGTCAGCAACTTGCACAACAATCTTACCGCGTACACCTTCGCCCCCTTGCTCAAATCTTTGATGAGCTTGGGCAATTTGACTTAGAGGAAACGTCATTCCAACCACAGGTTTAATTTGACCCCGTTCAATGAGCTTTCTCAAAGCTTCGAGTTTCGGGCGGGCATTTTCTAAGTGTACAAAGTGAACTGTAATATTTTTGAAAATAGCTGGGTTAAGGTCACCCTGTACGCCTGTGACTGTCACAGCGCGACCCTCAACTTTGGTTACTGTTAGGCTTTGGGCTAAAACTTCGCCTGGTACGGTAGAAAAAGTCACATCAACTCCTTCACCACCCGTTTCTTTCAAGATAATGTCGATAAAGTTTTCATTGCGGTAGTCAATAACTCTATCTGCACCGATAGACTTCACCAAATCAAAATCATAACTGCCGCAGGTTGTGTAAACATAAGCACCTGCTGCTTTGGCAATTTGGATAGCGAAGCAGCCTACACCCCCTCCACCACCATGAATCAGTATGGTTTCGCCTACTTTAAGACTTGCTCTATCGAACAAAGCAGCCCATGCTGTACCGCCCGCCACCGGGACACTAGCCGCTTCTGTATGCAATAAATTTGCGGGTTTTTTGGTAAGAATCGACTCATTAGTGACATGATATTCAGTATTTGCACCCTGACCATCCATAAGTCCTATGGCGTAATAGACTTCGTCACCGACCTGAAAATCTCTGACGTTTTCTCCAGTCGCCTCAACGACTCCTGAAACGTCGTAGCCGAGAATTGCGGGTAGTTTTATCATAGGTCCAAACAGTCCTTGGCGTAGTCCACAATCAGCAGGATTAACTGATGTTGCATAAACCTTGACCAAAACTTCGTTTTTACCTGGTATCGGCTTATCCACCTCGCGCTGAGCAAAAACTTCTGGACCTCCGAAGCCTGTTATCACCATAGCTTTCATGCCCGTTTTTCCTTTGTCACTACTGTGACGTGCTAGGAGTTGAGCAGACTACGCACAGCCTGCTGTAGATCAGCTTGTTTGACTAACGACTCTCCTACCAAAACGGCACGAACACCCGCTTGGGCAACAAATGATAAATCAGCAGGAGTATATAAACCAGACTCACTGACTATGGTAATACCAAAGCTTTGCAATTTTGAGCGTCGCTGTTCTACAAGTTGCTGAGTGAGTCTGATATCCACTGTAAAATCTTCTAGATTGCGATTATTGATCCCTACTAAGCGCAGATCGTCAAGTTTTAGGACTCGATCCAGTTCAGCTAAGGTATGAACTTCTACCAAAGCTTTCATTCCTAAATCGTGAATGACGCGCAAAAAGTCTTGAAGTGCTTCATCGCTAAGGATGGCAGCAATCAGCAGTACAGCGTCTGCGCCTGCAACCCGTGCATAATAGATTTGGTAGATATCGATGATAAACTCTTTACACAGTAGTGGGAGTGCAACTTGCTGTCTGATATTACGCAGGTTATCAAAACTGCCTTGAAAGAACTTAGAGTCAGTCAAAACAGATAGACAAGCTGCACCACCTTGCTCATAAGCTTGGGCGATCGCCACTGGATCAAAGTCAGCCCGGAGAACTCCACGACTCGGCGAAGCTTTCTTAACCTCTGCAATCAGGCTAGGTTGATGGGGATTTTGCTTTAAAGCCGTTAGGAAATCTCGTACACTCGGAGCAGCATTTAACTGCTGTTGCAAGGTCGCTAGTGGCAGTTCTTGCCGCATTTGTGCGACCTCTTGCTTCTTGTACGACACAATCTCTTCGAGAATGTGGCGTGGACGGACATTTGTAGTAGCAACTGAGTTACTCATATGCTGCTTACCAGATGAGGGAGTAATTTTAACCAATGACTATTGACTCTTGAGTTTGGGTGTATGCACGCACTACGTTTTGAATGATTGCCAGACCAAGTTCTCCTGCCAGAGTCATAATGGATTCTGGATGAAATTGCACAGCTGCTATAGGAAGTGTTTGATGCTCTATTGCCATGATCACATGGTCATTAGAAATGGCTGTTACGTTCAGTTGTGCTGGCAATTTTTCCGGTAAGGCAAACAAGGAATGGTATCTACCTACAGAAAATGATTCTGGCAAACCCTTGAACAGGACAGAATTTGAATCGTTGACAAAAATCCGTGAAGACTTGCCATGTTGAGGATAGTTGAGAACTCCCAGTTCTCCACCAAACGATTCAACAATGCCTTGCAGTCCTAGACAGACTCCAAAAAGCGGAATTTGCCGACGTAAGCAAGCCTGGACAGTTTCTGGAACACGAAAATCATTCGGTCTACCAGGACCAGGAGATAGAACAACTAAGTCTGGACGTTCTGTGTCAAACAGCGATTCTGAGAAACCATGACGTAGTGTTGTGACTGTTGCACCCGTTTGGCGGATGTAATTTGCGAGTGTGTGAACAAATGAATCTTCGTAGTCGATGAGTAAGATGCGCTTACTAGGTTCAACATCTTGGATGCAGGCGCTCAATTTTGTTAGCTGAGATTCTTCTGATTTTTTTTCCTGCTTCGCGCGACGAATTGTCTCAAATAAAGCCGCAGCTTTAGTCATTGTTTCTTGTTCTTCTGCTGATGGCAAGGAGTCATAAAGAATTGTAGCGCCAACTCTCACCTCGGCGATTGAGTCTTTTAACCTAATTGTCCGCAAAATCAATCCGGTGTTAAAATCGCCGTTGAAGTTTAAGTAACCAACAGCTCCACCATACCAACGTCGAGCACTCCGCTCATGGTTTTCGATAAACTGGATTGCTGAGCGTTTGGGTGCGCCTGTGACTGTGACTGCCCAAGTATGGCTCAAAAAGGCATCCAAAGCATCAAATTCTGGTCTTAATAATCCCTCTACATGATCCACTGTGTGAATCAAGTGGCTATACAATTCTATTTGACGACGACCAATCACTTGTACTGAGCCTGGTTCGCAAATCCGTGATTTGTCATTACGATCCACGTCTGTACACATGGTCAGTTCAGCTTCTTCCTTACCAGAGTTGAGGAGTTGACGAATCTGCTCAGCATCATCTATAGCATCTTGTCCTCGGGTAATTGTCCCACTGATTGGGCAAGTCTCTACACGCCTACCTTCGACTCGCACAAACATTTCTGGAGATGCACCGATCAGATACTCTCCACCTAAGTTAAATATAAACCCATAGGGACTGGGATTGATTTGCTGTAGTGTTTGGAATAGTTTGCTCGGTGGTTCTTCACAGGATTCAAAAAAGCTTTGGCTGGGAACAACTTCAAATAAGTCTCCCCGACGAAAGTAATCTAGTGCGACTTTTACTTGATTTGCATACTCTCCTGATTTATGGTCAGAAGCTAGAACGGGAACATGCTGCTCTCCTTTATAATCAACCGAGTCACCTGTTCGTGGAAGATTTTTGGTACTGCCATGCGCTGTTTCAAAGTCGTACTGTATACGGTATGAACGTTGCGAGTAGTAGTCAACAATCAGTAGTTCATCTGGTAGATACAGTACTAAATCCCGTTGATCTGTGGGACGCTCTAAACGCCTGGGAATGGGTTCAAACTGGAATACCAAATCATATCCAAATGCTCCATACAGTCCTAAATGCTCGTCTTCATCACTAGAGAAAGTATGGAGGATATCGCGGATAAGTGTAAATGCAGAAGGTTGCTTACTGCGCTCTTCTTCTACAAATAGTTGCAGCGCTGGCTTGACAAAACCCTTGATGTGATCATTCTCTAATTCAACCTCTTGAAGTTGAGAATGCGCCGACAATCGCGTAAAAAGAACTGGTAGAAGCACTTTGCCTCTATTGTTGAGCGCTCTTAGCGTGAAAGTGTTCTCACGTGTTGTCACCTCCAGTGGTGGATTGACAAATCCAATCGCCCACCTTTTATATCTCCCTGGATACTCGTAGCTACTTTTGAGCAAACCTCCACGCTGAGAGTCCAGGTGAAACAAAATTTCGTCCAGAGTTGTGTCCGTTTGTACTTCACTGATTGAGCGAAATATATTTATACCGCCAACAGTTGTATAGGAGTGAGAATCAACAATCATGCGCTATTTCTCTGAAGTAGTCATCAGTCAAAAGTCAAAAGTCCAAATTTTGACTGATGACTTATGGCTATTGTGTATTGAAGCTATGTCAATGAGCTATTTTAATGCTACAAAAATAAGACAAAATCTGAAGAGCAAAAAATAGCATAGACAACTTGTCCCTAAGTGTATGTTATTGTATTTCTCTATTCAAATAAAAAATAATCAAAAGAAAACGAACAGAGAAACCTGTTACAATACGAAATTAAATTTTATTAGGTAACAAGCTTATACTGTCAACTTTTTAGTGGTAACTACCTAGTGTCAACAGTCAAAACCTCAAGCAAAGTTTTAGATTTGAATGCTACTTGGTATGAGATTAGCCTATCTAAATGTTTAGGGATGAGATATGAACAATTTTTGGATAGATGTGTCAAATTTTTGGCTTATACTATCGTTAATAGATTTAATTGCTAAAAGTATAAAAGTGTATTCTGTCGCTTCTACCCAAAGTTAGAAAAATTTTGAAAGTTTTTATTGAAGGTGTTTAAGAATTAAGTGACAAACATCTCTGGCGGCTATTGATTCAGACTCCAGCAAGTCAGTTTGGCGAGTCATAAATAATGGTCTATTGGCAGGAGGAGCAGTTACACTACCATGAGAACCACGCACTAGAGTAGCTTCTAAGGGAATAACATCCATTAAGTAGCGAAAACCAAGCTGTTTTTTCAGCAGTTTTAAACCAATTTTGAACTGGGGAAATTTGATATCCGGATCAATGAATAATTCCACAGGATCATAACCAGGCTTACGATGAATATCAACTGTTCTGGCAAAATCAGGGGCACGATTGTCATCAAGCCAGTAGTAGTATGTAAACCAAGCGTCTGAGTTTGCGATCGCCACTAATTCTCCTGACCTTGAGTGATTCAAACCGTAAGCTGGCTTTTCGTCTTCGCCTAAAACTTGAGCAACACCCTGGGTGTCTTCTAAGAGCGATCGCACTTTAGGAATATAAAACGGGTCATTCACATAAACATGAGCAATTTGATGGTCTGCTACGGCAAAAGCCTTACTTGATCCGGGGTCAAGCAGTTCTCGCCCCAATTCCTCACGCACGGTTAGCAAACCATTTTCCCGCAGTATCCGATTGAGGTGGACGGGTTGGGATACGGGTGTAATACCGTATTCTGACAAAACAATAACTTGAGCACCTCGATTTTCGTAGTACTGAATCAAATCGCCGCAAACAGCGTCAATTTCTTGTAAATCCTTAGTAACTCGGTTGTCCTCAGGACCAAACTTTTGCAAGCAATAGTCCAGATGAGGCAGGTAAATTAGAGTCAACGTTGGGTTGCAGCGTTCTTCTACCCACTTGGCGCTGTTAGCGATCCACTGAGTAGAAGCAATGGATGTGTTGGGACCCCAGAAATTGAACAGAGGAAACTGACCTAGTTCAGCTTGGAGTTGCGCTCGCCATTCTTGAGGCTGTGTATAAATATCGGGAATTTTTCTACCATCAGCTGGATACATTGGTCGGGGAGTCACTGCATAGTCCCCCGATGAGTACATGTTGTACCACCAAAACAAATTGGCGCAGGTAAAAGATGGATCTAATGAGCGTGCTATGTCCCACACTTTAGGAGTCTGAACGAGTTTGTTAGACTGTCGCCAAAATTTCACTTCACACTCATCGCGAAAGTACCATCCATTGGCGACAATGCCATGTTCATTCGGCATTTTGCCTGTGAGATAAGTTGCTTGAGCGGTGCAGGTGACAGCAGGTAACACGGGGGCGATCGCACTGACTTTCCCAGAAGCCGCCCAACGTGACAGCGAGGGTGTATTCTCTCCCAGTAGACTAGGCGTTAATCCTACTACGTTGAGAACAACAGTTTTATTCATAGTTCTGATGGAAATAACTTTATAATTCAGTCGCAAGCTTAACAGCTGATCAAATCTAAAGGACTGCTATTTACTAACATTTTTGATAACACCCACTCATACTCTCGTTGAATTGATGCTAGTAAATCTAGTTTCATCTCAGTCGGCAGCACTTCCCAAGTATAAGTTTCAATTTCCAGGTGGCTACAGGCATGATTCATTTGCAGCAAGTCTAACACGGTAGAAATGTCGTCTTGAGTAGATTGGAACAGATGGTAATCGTGGATAAAAATTGGGACATGAAAGTGAATCCGCCATTCACGGTCTGTGGTATTCTCTAAATCTGGTAAAGCCTTTTCCAAATCTGTATAATGACGTAAGCGTCCTGTGCTTTCGCGGGCTATTACTTGATGTAAGTACGTAGACTCAGCAAAAGGAAGTAACCGCTTTTTCACTAGAGAGCGCTGTTCTATATCGTTGGGTATGTTCACTTGCAACGCAGCACTGATTTGAATTTTACCAACTTGAATTCCTGCTGCTTGAAATTGCTTGAAAACCGAGACTGGGTTTTCATACTCCACAGCAAAGTGGCACGTATCATAACAAACACGAACGTGTTCTAGTATGAGAGCTTCAGCTGCTTCTAAAGAAATCCCCAGATGCTTTGCTAAATATTCTCCACCAATAGGCAACAAGTGCCTCTGAAAATAATCAACCACTTCAGCCGCATTTTCTATCAATCCATCTGGTTCTGGTTCCAAATCTATGTGCAGGAGTTTTCCTGTTTCGGTTCGGATGCGTGCCATTTGTGCCACAACCTGTGCTAAGTTGAGGCTGGCGCTGCTTGTCAAGGATGTCAGGAAAAGTTGATTTCCCTCGAACCAAGGTTTATATGACAATGGTAGTGTAGAAATGCTACCCTCCATATCGGCGGGCAAGAGTTGTGCCAGGATATTTACCAGTCGAAGGGTATACTCCAATCGCTCCTGCTTAGACCAGTCTGGTGCATAAACTTGGTCTTTGACAACCTGCCTATGAAATCCACCGAAGGGAAAACCATTTAAGGTAAACACGTATAAGTCAAGTTCTGTTAACCATGACTGAAACTCGGCTAAGGCGTTTCCTTGTAGCAGTTCTCTGGTTGCGACATCCGCCAAGCGCAATCCAATACCATAGGGTTTTTCTGGGGCTAGCCGTGCTTTGAGTGCAGGAATGTATTGCTTTAAGTTGGCAAAGACTTTGCTCCATTCTTCACCAGGATGAATATTCGTGCAGTAGGTTAGGTGAAAGTTGTGATTTGTTTCTATTTTCATATCTCTCAAGAAACACAGGGAACAGGGAACGCTTAACAGGGAATAGAGAATAGGCAACAGGCAACAGGGTGAATGGTGTTTGTTTCATATGTTGCTAGTGGTTTTCTACCAAACCGTGAGAGGCTTACATCACACATTCCCAACCTGAGGCTGGTAAGGAAGAATTGTAAAACTCACCCAACAACCAAGTTGCTTGCCGAAATAGAGAAATATCTACCTCGTGAACCTCTATACCCTTACCAAGACCTTGCAATAGCGTGAGGGTTAATTCACCGCCCAGGTGTTCGCGAAACTCACTCAACCCCCGGAATAAGCAACGCGGATGTTCCAGTTCTGTTATTTTTTCAGACAGTTCTGGTACGTACAATACAAAGTTTAATGACAACAAAGTATTTAATATCCGCTGCCACTCTAACCGAGACAGCAGCCCTATCAGGTAAGAATAAGTACTGTCTAAAGCAATGCCGATCGCCACTGCTTCCCCATGACGTAATCTATGGTTTGTCAGCTGCTCAAGTTTATGTGCTGCCCAATGACCAAAATCCAATGGACGAGATGAACCCACTTCAAAGGGATCACCATTGTTAGCAATATGATCCATATGCAATTGAGCACAACGGTAGATGAGTTGTTGCATGGAGTTCATGTCTCGACAGATGAGCGCGTCAGCGTGGGTACTGATGTACTCAAAGAAGTCAGCATCCTTGATCAGCGCGACTTTTACTGCTTCTGCGATTCCAGAACGCCAGTCACGGTCATTTAGGGAAGTTAAGAAGCTAAAATCATTTAAAACTGCATAGGGTGGGGCGAAAGTGCCAAGAAAATTCTTTTTGCCAAAGGCGTTAATTCCGTTCTTGACTCCTACAGCAGAATCATTTTGTGCCAACACTGTTGTCGGAATACGAATCAGACGAATTCCTCGATGTGCTGTTGCTGCTGCATATCCAACTAAGTCTAATACAGCACCACCACCAATTCCTAATATGTAGGAGTGGCGGCAAAGCCCCACTTCATCTATGATTTGGTGAATTTTTGAGAGTTCATTTGGATCGTTTTTGGCTGCTTCTCCTCCTGTGATGATGATGGGATCGGCAACAAGTTTAAGTCTATCTGGATGGCGATCGCAATAAGCAGCAATTTGCTTGAGTAGCGTCCGTCGAGACTCCAACAATCCTGAATCTACAACTGCTAAGACTTTTTTTGGTCCTACTTCCCCATTGGCAGCAATCACTTGTGCCAGCAGGGAATTTTTCAGATCAAACACATTATTGGTGAAGTGCACCTTGTACTGGAAGGTGACTGAGAAACTTTGCCGGATGGGTTGCAAATTAAGTGTAGCCTTTTGCTTGATGTCAATTACCATATTTTTGGGGATATTTCTAGAAGCGCGGCACGATTTAAAGCTTGAAGGAACATCTGGCTTGAGTGTGAATTGTTAAGCTTGACTTTGTCGTTGATAACGTAAAAAGGTACGCTAGTGATGCCATTCAATCGAGCAAATGTTGATTCGGCTAGAACTCTATCGGCAATAGCGTTATCGTTCAATTGCAGTCGTAACTTAGTAGAATCCATACCAACTTTTGTGCCGATAGCAACAATCACCTCAAGTTCACCGAGGTTCAAACCCTCTTCAAAGTAAGCCTTGTAAACTGCTTGCACAACATCGTTTTTGATGTCATCTGGTGCTAGGGCAATCAATTGATGGCAAAGGATAGTGTTGACAGCTAAATGAATCTTGTTAAAATCTAATTTGACTCCCGCTGCATGACCAACGTTTTGCACGTGGTCAAATAGGCTCTCTATTGCTTGCGGTTCTATACCTTTTCTCTGTTGCATATAGCTACGAAATTCGTAACCAGCAGAAGGTAATGGAGTTGTCTAGAAGAAATGGGTGCCACCGAATTTTAACCGTTTGTTGATATTGTGCCAAAGCATCAAAAAGATGCTTCTGACCGATTCGGCACCACGGGCATACCGTGAGACAGCGCTGCAGGAGGGTTTCCCTCCGTAGGCGACTGCGAACCCGAAGGGTATCGTGATAGATGTCGATCAGCATAGTTTTCGTGACTCAGGTTGGCAGAAGTAATGCTTTGTTCGTGAAAAAAGCTTTGAGCAGTTTCAAATTCCTGGATGATTGCAGTTCGATCTTTCTGTGCGACTAAGCTTGCCAAGCGCTGATAAGTATCGGCTAATTTAGCAATGGCATGACATCTATCTTGTGTAGCCAGCATAATGTCTACACATAAGTGTGGGCTTTGAGTAAACAAACGCTTAATGATGTCTATTTCTTGACGGTAGCTTGGACTTGACATGCACAAACTGCGCTCTATGTCAATTTCTTCTTGTGCTAAGAAAACACCAACGCTAAATCTGGAGAAGTGCCTTGTTGCCTGAATAATCACCATCATGTAGTCATGTTCTTCAGGTGTTGAGACTATGACTTCTCCACCCTGACTTTTGATAAAGTCTAATAACCACTCAAATGAATCGTCCTGGCGACCTGGACAAGCCACTACCTTTTGTTCGGCAAAGGATTTGACATTTGGGCCAAACATGGGATGTAATCCCATAACCGGACCACGATGGTATTCAAGCATCGCTGACATCGGCTCAGTTTTGAGACTTGTGATGTCACAAAGTGCTGTGGTTGGTGCAAGATATTGGGCCGCACGCTTTATAACATCTGTTGTCCATTGAATTGGAACACAGACGATCACAAGTTCAGCACAACAGAGGAGCTTATCTGCATATTCCCAGTCTTCATTTTCGAGAATACTGACATTGTGACCAGCTGCTGTCAGTTGCTGGGTAAAGAATCTACCCATTCTGCCACGTCCACCGATGATGGTGATTTTCCGGGGTGTTATCTGTGTAGACGAATATGAGGCAACAGTGGAAAGGGCTGCATAACAACTGTTAACTAAATTAAGCCAAACTGATTCAGGAACACCAGCTTGGGCAAGTGAGGAGGCGAGAGTTGCCAGTTGTTCTTGTATAAGTGAAATTTCTGATGCTGTTAAAAGTGTATGGCGTTCGCGTAGCGCGCCCTGTTGCCCAACCGCACGGAGTGCGGTTACCTCAAAGTTCGGCTTTGAGGAAGCCTGTTCTGGAAGAACAGGCGCTTGCACATACGGGCGATCGCCATTGCTCCCAAGGGCAAGGCTTGCTGTGTGAGTATCGCGCAGCAGATCATACAGGCTTTGATCTGTTTGCTTAAACAATTCTTGGGTAATAGGTTTTTAGAACAAATCAATAGATGCAAAAAACACAAAGACGCTCTAACGTCAAGAGTGACTGATGACTAATCAAAAGTAGGTGCTACCACGGGAAACACCGTCCTCGGGTATGGGCAAAGCGCACGCCGCAAGGCTAACACCAGTCGCCGTAAAAGCACCCAAACAAGGACTGCGCCGTGCTGGATTCACTCCTGGGCACAATGCCTAGTAATGTCAATAAGTTAAATATCAATAATCGATTCGCTAGAGGTCAATTTTGGTAACATACCTAAAGAAGGTGATTCGCAGCTTGTAGCAACAACTTCGCTAAATAGGGCTTCGTACTCAGCTAAGGCTTGCTCAAACGAATAGTGTTCTACAGCAAACAGCCTTCCAAAGTAACCCAGCTTTGCAGCTTTTTTTCGATTGTGATACAAATCCACGATTCCTTCTGCTAGCGCTTCTGGTGATTCTGGTGCGACAACTATGCCGCCGCCACTATTACGCACTGCCCGTGCTGCTGTACCAGAGACGGGAACAGAGGCGACAATCGGACGACCACTAGCCAACAACAGTGGGATTTTGGAAGGCATATTGAAGGAGATGACATTGCGCTTTTGCACCACCAAACCCACATCTGCCGCTGCTAGCATTTCGGGTAATTTTTCTCGCGGCATCAAAGGTACAAGCAACACGTTGTCAGCCCCACATTTTTGACAATATGCCTCCAATCTTTTCAATGCTTTTTCTTCCCCAGCAATAACAAACACGATTTGTGGTATGTGACGCAGCCTAGATGCAGCTTCGATGACTGTTTCCAATCCTTGTGTTAAGGCAATGTTGCCGGAGTAAAGCACAACAAATTTATCTTGGAGTTGATTAGCGATGCGAAATGGGTTGCTCTTTTTTGGTAAGGGGCGGCTAAAATTCACATTCACCCAATTAGGAATGCAAACAATTTTTTGAGATGGGACTCCCTTGTCAACTAAATTCTCAACAAATCCATCGGCAATCACGCTAATAGTGTGTGCGCTACGATATGCAAATTGTTCGATCGCCCTCAATGCACGAATCATCAATTTGTTTTTAATCAGCCCCATGCGCACAGCGGCTTCTGGTAATATATCTTGTACATTTAGTATGACTGGACAGTTATGTAACCAACCAAGTAGGGTTGCTGGTAAGGAGACCAATAGTGGTGGTACTGTCAGGAGAATGACATCAGCTTGCCAACCGTTGAGAGCTTGTGGCAAGCTTGTAAACACAAAGCTCAACTCCAAGAGCAATCTATCTATCAGGTTTGGTTTAGATTTAATCCGTAAATAACTACGCTGGATGGTCACGCCGTTTTTTTGTTCGGTCATGTACCACTTGCCTCGATACTCTTGGTAGATCTCCCGTTGGGGATAGTTAGGCATTCCTGTAATCACTCGCACTTGGTGACCTTGCTTTACCAGTCCTTCTGCCAGTTCGGTCATTAAAGGGGCAATTCCGATTGGCTCTGGATGATAGTTGTAAGAATAAATGATAATCCGCATTATCCGTTTCTTTGTTGGGTAAGGTCAAATCGAAGGTGTGAGTTTTGTCGTTTTCTTACAAGATGCACGGTGAGTCGCGGTATGAGGCTAAGCTGAGTAGTATTAATCCAGCATATTCTCTAATGTTTACTCCTGATATAAGCTCTAAGATAGAATTTTAACGTGTGCCTCAAGTAACAGCAAACATTTGTGACAAAGCCATTGAAATTGGTAACAGACTCAGAACCAGTAATCCATATGGCAAGCTAGCAAAACCAGCAGCGACTGCGGCGTCTAAAACTATGAGTGACAAGACTCCTGCACGCACTGCTGTGCGGATGTTTTCTGGAGAAGGTTTGCTCACTGCCTTGATAAAAGGTAGTAACACTCGCACAGCTAGCAACACAATAAATGGCAAAACTGCAAGCAGGTGATAATTCTCTAAAAAACTCAATCCTAACAGTCCAGCTAGAACTGTGCTAATTAGCACAAGTGTGAACACACCCGTAGTACTCTTACCTCCATGAACTTCACCTCGACTAAGAGTTGTTACCGCAGCGATGTAAACAATGGGAATCAGCGCTAAAAACCAGTAGTTTGATACCATTGGTGAAACTGCGCTCACACCAAGCATGAGGTTGCCACCGCGACAAACCCCCATGTTGAGCGGCCCAAAAATCGGGTGATGTTTGCTATATGCATCGTAGAGGATCGCAGCAGCAGCAATGCCACAAGCCAGAGTAGCACTCAACCAGGTAACTTGAGAGGCTGCTAGTATGCCAATACTCAAAAGTAAACTTCCTAGAATAGATGCTGTCAATTGAGATGCTCTACCGCTGGGAATAGGTCGTTCAGGTCTTTCTACAGTGTCTATTTCAGCATCAAAGACATCATTAAAAACAATACCACCCCCATATAAACCTGTTGTTGCTAGAAGCAACCATGCAAGTGATATCAAATCAGAGGAAGATGGGGCAATAAAGACAATGCATCCGGAGGCTGCGAAGCCAGCTAGAATATCTGCCCACGCGGTAACGATGTTAGCAGGTCGTAGTAACTGGAGATATGCCCAAAAGCGAGAAGAATTTAAGGTTGCAGCGTTCATAGCAAGCAGGTGGAGGAGGAAAAGATTGACTTTTTACTCGATCAATGCATACTCACGAGTCGGAGACTCAACGACGGGTTTTTGTCCCCGAAGTACCGAGTTACCACTAAATAGCTGTCGCTGGTCGATGGGGGATGGGTTGAGCCAGTCTGACTCCTGCATTTGACCGCTTTGGCTGTAAGCAGCAAGTGCATTTTCATAACAGACAGCTCGTATATGCGCTTCTATAATTCCCCTTTCTCGCATGAGGTGGGCAGTCTTAGGAACTGCGAGTGGATCGCTGACACCCCAATCAGCACTGCTGTCTACGATGATGCGATCACATCCGTACTGGCGTACAACCTCAACCATGCGGGCATTCCCCATTTTGGTATTGGGGTAAATTGTAAAAGCTGCCCAAAAGCCCCGATCTAAAACTTCCTGCACAGTTTCTTCGTTGTTGTGATCCACAATCACTTTTGATGGATCTAAGCCATGCTCGATACAAACATCCATACTGTGACTGGTGCCTGCTTTTTTATTACGGTGAGGTGTGTGAATCATCACCAGCATATCTAGTTCTCTTGCGAGTTCTAGCTGCAAGCGAAAGTATTTGTCTTCTTGTGGAGTCATGTCATCGTAACCAATCTCACCAATGGCTACAACTCCTTCTTTGCAAGCGTATAAAGGCAAAAGTTCCATGACTTGCTCTGCCAACAATTCATTATTGGCTTCTTTGGAGTTCAAGCCAATCGTACAGTAGTGTTTAATACCAAATTGCGCCGCACGGAATCGCTCCCACCCCACTAAGCTGCTAAAGTAATCTTGGAATGAACCAACGCTGGTACGAGGTTGTCCAAACCAGAAAGCAGGTTCAATAACAGCGACAATGCCAGAGTCCCGCATGTTTTGGTAATCGTCGGTTGTGCGGGAACTCATGTGAATGTGAGGATCTATATACATCATGGGAGTAGTGTTCATTTTTACAAAAATAGTTATAAACTTGTAGTAAGCGCTAGAGCGGTGACTACGAAATAATTAAGCTCTTCCAAGTCAAATGCCCTGCTTGAATTTCGGCTTGTATGTTTGGATAACGGGCAAGGAGTGTTTGAGCAGCTGGTAAAGGACACTCAGCAATGGCGATCGCCGCCCCTGCTTGTTGAACCGGATCGGGGTCTTGTATTGCTCGCTCCAAATCAGCTAACATTGCATTGTCGGCAAATCGCCCCACCAGTCGCCAGAGTTCAGGAGATACTGTACGCTTTGCTGCCCAACGTTCATGGGCATAATCAACTAGCATTCTAGCTAGTTCTGGATTTGCACGCTGGTCAAGCCCTTGAATCAGATGTAAAGGGCTGCCCACGAATAGGGCTTTCAACACCATCTGATTCCAAGCAAGGTCACCCAAATACTGTGCTGGATAGGAATTTCCCAAAGCCACAGCGTTGAAGACTGCGGTCATATTACTGCGAACTCCCTCAGCGGCACGATTACGAAATTTTTCTGGGTAACGCAAAAGTGGTAATGCTTGGTAAAGTGCGACTAACTCTCCTACATCAGCAGCTGTAAAAACTCGCTCTAAGGTTTCTAAATACTTCTGCTCATTATCCTGTGGTAAAGCCAGTACCAGTAAGATGCGAGCAGCTTGATCTACACTCCAATGACTGGGAAACCAACCTGTCCGGGCAGAACAGGCTGCTTCTAGTTCTGTTTTTGTCAGCTGTAAATCATTTTTGCCTGTATAACGAGGCACAGCGCTAAAAGCACTAAAAAATACTAACGTATTGACGGCGGTTTTGATTTGCTCTATCTTCTGTTCTAGCCAGGTAAGAGCTTGACTATTAAGGCGTTGCTTCAACCAATTATGCAGTAATTCATTAGCACTAATTGTTGTTTTTTCTAAATAACTTGCAAAAACCATTACTTTATAAGTATTTAGTTATGTAAAAGAACCAGAATTTTTAGGAATACGTTCCCAAGCTGTAGCCTGGGAACGAGGCGAAAAAAATTAAGGTTGAAGAAGTACAAAATTCGGAGTGTCTAAACAGCAGCTTTTTCTGGTTCCTCTAAACTGAGGGTTGCTTTTTGCTGCTTTTTCCGCAATGTGCTGGCAGTAGCGCCAATTCCCAACAAGCCTAAACCTAATAGTGAAGCAGGTTCAGGTACTTTGGTTGCGCCATCCTTAACGACGTTCAACACTTGAACGCGACCTTGGAAGAAATCGCCTACATACAGCTTGTTATCTTTGAGGGTTGTGCCACCTGTCCAATTAAATCTGCCTGGAGTCAGGTCGAGGGGATTGCCGAATGGAGGATCGGTTAATCCTGGAGGCGGGACTGGGTTGCCTGATGCATCGAGGGCTGGTTGACCGTAGGAAGTCAGGAACTTACCGTTTTTATCGAAAACCTGAACACGGCTATTGATAGAATCAGCTACATAGACATTCTCTTGGTCGTCCACTTCGATGCCAATTGGCTGAAGAAGCTGTCCAGGTCCGCTACCTACGGAACCAAATGCGTACAGAGGTTTACCATTTGGATCGAGTACCTGAACGCGGTTGTTATATTGGTCAGCTACATAGATATTTCCACTAACTGGGGAAATTCTCGTACCGGCTACACCTTGGAATTCTCCAAGTCCAGTGCCAGTGGTGCCACCAATGACACCAATTTGCTGTCCGTCTGGTGTGAATTTAAGGATCCTTTCACCGTTAAAATCACCAACGTACACGTTGCCAGCTTTGTCAAATGTCACACCAGATGGTCCAAAGAAAAGCCTACCTGGTACCAGAGGGGTAAATTCTCCATTTGCAAAGGATCTTATAAAGTTACCCTGAGAATCGAATTGATTGATGCGGTTGTTGTAAACATCACCTGCATACAAATCCCCTGTGACTGGATTAAAGTCTACAGTTGTTGGCTCGTCAAACTGTCCGGGTCCTGTGCCACCAGAGCCAATTGCTCCAATATACTCACCACTAGGACTAAATTTTTCAATTTTGTTACCGAGGTTGTAGTTAGGAGTACCATCCGGGTTAACACCGCGACCGTTACTTACAAGGGTATTCCCTTGATCATCCACCGCTATACCTTGGGGAACAAACAGCTGCCCAGGACCGAAACCAGGACTACCAATAGAGCGATCGTACTGTAAGCTTAACGCCATAGCTTGGGCTGCAGCAGCCGCTACGAGAAAGCCGGCACCGATGAAGGCAAGTGACAAATTCTTGACTAATCCCATAGTGAATCTTCTGTGTTATGAGTTATACTTTTACCTAGGTTTATGTCGTTCCCGGATCTAGTCTGGGAACTTCATTCAATATTGTGTTGCTGTCTTTCAAAAAGACAGCTTTCTATTTGAAGTAGTAGCCTATTTCTTGGGGATTCTTTGGCATAATTCCAAGAAACAAACAAGAAATTAGATAGTTTCTACCTTATGCAACAGATCTTCTTGGCGCTTGCGCTTCATTGCTTTTACGCCTACAGCAGTAGCCAGTAATAAACCAATCACAGAAGCGGGTTCAGGAACTTTTGTCGCACCACCAGAAGATCTAGGATCAATCTTGATCAGTTGTCCTCCTCGTTCCCCTGCTACGAGTCTGGCACGATTTGAGATGTATAAATCGCCATCAGGACCGAAAACTAATCCAGAAGCTGCTTCTAGTCCATCACCACTCCAAATAGTTTGGCGAGTTCCATCCTTAGCTATTTTGATTACAGAACCACTGATATCACCAGTGATAACACCACCCTGTTGAATGCCCTTCCATTCTGACTGATTGATGTGTTGCAATGCATACAAATTGCCCTCAGAGTCGTATGTCACGCCAGTCAGCTGTGTAAAGCCATCAGCAAGGACTTGTGTTTGCAAAGTATCGGGGTCAACTTTAAGGATACGTGCTTCATTTTCTGGATAAGGAAAATAAGTGTATTCGCTTAGGGTTAAGCTGCCATCAGGAGCAACTGCGATACCTGTAGGCACTGATTGGTTTGATACCGGAAGACCATTGGAAGCACGACTATAACCTGGGGGTAGTGGTGCGCCTCCTGTTGGGTCTGTTGTCCCCTCAGGAAGAGTTGGGAATTGGTCTGTACTTAGTGATATTACTTTTTGAGGTATGGCTGCTACGTTCTTAATACCGCTGCCGTCTAGTCCTACAGAATAGATCGAGTTGCCACCCCCATCAACGACGTAAGCAGTATCACCCTTAATTGCAAAAGCATAGGGGTTGTTAATCAAATCTGTGCCATCAGGATTATATTTAGCTTCGTAAGCTGCAAAATCGGCAAGACTTGTCAACGAACCGGTGTTTAAATCTACTTTGTATAATTGTCCAAGTAAAGGGCTTTGTAACTTGGTGTCGCGCGAGTTCGGATCGCCAGCTAAGCCATACAAAAGATAAGCGTTGCCTTTGGAATCAAATTTGAAGTCGGCAGGACCGGCAGCTTGTTCGCCAGAGGGGACTAACGCTATGGACGGAAGATTTGAGAGCACAGTTGTTTTTGTACCGTCCTTAGCAATTTTGACAACGCTACCAGTATTACCAGAACATAAAGGAATATATTGCGCGCTGGGTGATGGTATGCAGTTTACTCCGCCGTTTCCATCGCCCCCTCTACCACTCTCTGTTAGGTAAATACTGCCGTCAGGAGCAAAGTCAAGATTCCGTGGGTTATTAAGACCGTCAGCTACTACTGACAGCGATGCTGCTCGCGCAGCTTGTGTTCCACAAGTAGCAGCGACACAAACAGAGAAAAGAAGAGCAAATGACTTGAATTTCATACTTGTAAAAATGGAGTTGTGAAATGTCGTAGGGTGTTAGAGATGAACAGTCCCAATAAGTGGGATGTGAAAATCAAGCATCTGCCGCAATAGTCCCTACCGATAGAGAGGAACTGGCGTTGCTCCGGCTTGAAATTTTTACCAAAGTGGTAGGAGCCTCGCTCTTGTGTTGTGTAGAGGCTCTTATAAGTTGGTTATGACTCTATAGCATGTTCATTCAACAGACATTGAATGAACACAATGATCAATGATGATCAATTCTTATGATTTGCCCTTTTCCTGGCAAACTGCCTCGATTGATTAGATAAAGCGCACCCTCAGGACCAATAGTCAGTGCACTAGGAGCCTCTAATCCATCACCACTGAGAATAGTTGTGCGAGTCCCATCAGGAGTGATTTTGATCAGACTTCCATCCAGCTTTCCTTTCCAGCCTGACTGATTCATGTGCTGCAATGCATACAAGTTGCCTTGATCATCGAAAGCCAGATCAATCAGTTGCGTAAAGCCATCAGCATAGACTGATAGTTGACCATCAGCATCCACTCGGTAGATTTTTGCTTCACCTTCTGGAAAAGGAAAACCAGTGAATGTAGTGACGTAATAAGCACCATCTGGACCTTTGGCGATTCCTGTAGGTACAGATTGAATCGTTATTTGGGATGGTGTTGCATTACGGTAAGCACTGGGAGGTGGCACGTGTCCCCGGTCAAAATTTTGGGAGTTAGAACCAGGGAATATTGGATTAGTAACAGGTTGGTGGGGAAGTACAGCGATTGCGTCCAAATGACTTCCATCGGTGCCTACACTCAGCAAATCGTTTGCACCCGGATCAACAATAACAATCTTGTCGCCATCTATTAGAAAAGCCAGAGGATTACTGACGACATCGCCTCCATCAGGGTTATGAGTCAGTTCGTAGTTGGCTATATCGGCAACAGTAGTCCACGAATTCGTATCGAAATCGGGAGTGATAATTTTTCCTAAGTCGGAATCACTAAATGTGCTGTCGCGTAGGGCTGGATTTGCAGCGTACCCGACCAGAACATAAGGCTTACCTGTAGTATCAAACTTTATATCGTGAGGACCGGCGGCTCCAGTGCCATCTGCAAATGCCAGGGAAGGGAGTCCAGTGACTATACGTTTTATTGTATCATTCTCTACTTTTAATATAGCACCTGTTGTGCCATAAAGTAAAGAACCTTGACCACTTGGTGATGGAACGTTAGCGCCATCTCCCCCCGTACCAGCCTCTGTAATATAGAGACTACCGTCAGAACCAAAGCTTAGACCTTTGGGATTATCAAGACCGTCGGCAAGTACCGTAAAAGACGTAACAGTAATTTGTTCCAGTTTCATGTGTCACAACACAGGTCGGCTTTAAATTTTCTATGTAGAAGCTCGCATTGTTAACAACAAGCACTGACAGCGTTTTCACCCTGACTATATAAATTTATTTTTTTATTAATTAATTATTCATTGTTAGTAGTTAGTTGTTTTATTAACCACTAACTACTAATAAGTCACTACTTAGCCTGCGGCATATAGCTCAAACCTTGAGCTAATGTATCAAGGTTGCCAGCTTTGCCTTCCAAGATACGCTTGATATTCAAGCTCTCAGAGCCAAAGTCTTCGATTTGGAGTTTACCGTGAGGCAATTGCTCACCTGTCTTCCAGAATGTAATCCGATGCTGGATGAAACCAGGAGCCTCCGGATCACCGAAAGCATGGGAGGTTGGGATCAGCAGCACCGGAGAGCGTTGATAAAATCCGTAGTCTGGATAGAAGAATTCGTGTTCCAGCAAGTACGATTCGTTAACAGGTTGCAGCCGCTGAGTCACTTTGACCTTTTGGTCATATTCATCGCGGAACTCTCCAGACTGACCAGAAATTTCGCCATCTGCTCGCAGTAGGTGTGCCCAATCATCCATGTTTTTGAGGTCTGACAAATACTCAATCCCCATCTCTATTGGGGCATTAACATAGACGGTGTCGGTATCAACGTAATAACGCCCTTTTGCGGCGGCGCTAAGACCAGCTTTGCGTTCCAAATTACCTTTGAGAGAACGACACTCGGAAGTGTGTACCGTGTGAATTCCCTCCATGATCAAGGGACTGCGCCGCTTGGGATCGACGAAACTGATCCAGTGTAAGTACACGCCCTTTTCATCCGTTCCCGGTTCAACGTACTCGGCAGGAAAAAGCAGGACAGGATAAACCTGATAATATTTCTGATACTCTAACCCGCAGTGCCATTCAATGCCGTAAAAATCTGGATGATCGAGTCTTTTGACGTGATAGTAGAGCTTTTTCTGATAACCAGACGCAGTTCCGAGCCAGGTATCTTCGTCAACTTGCTCTTCCATGCGGCTATAAAGCGTCCACTCATTTAAATTTTTGAGACTGCAAAGGTATTCATAGGCAGTCTCTGGAGTGGTCGCAATATATGCTGATGTTGCAAATGTATTTCTTTCCGTTACCATTTGTGACTCCTTTACGCCACAGCCATAGTTTTTAGATATTTAGCTTTCAGGATTCTGTCTTCTGCCAACTGCTTAGAAGCATCGTTGGTAGTGATACCCTGCTTTTGTGCTATATCAAAAATTTCAGTTAGCGTATCGTAAATATTAGTTACTTGTTGTAAGGCTCTTTGTTCGTTGTAGCCAATCATTTCGTTGTAGACGTTTATTAGCCCTCCAGCATTAATAACATAGTCTGGACAATAAAGAATTTCTTTTGCCGCCAGCATTTGACCGTGGAGTACTTCAACTCCTAACTGATTGTTGGCACAACCAGCAACAATTGAAGCTTTGATGTCAGGAATCGTTTCACTATTAAGAATTCCGCCTAAAGCACAAGGAGAAAATACATCGACATCTAGAGAGTAAATTTCATCTGGCTCTACAACAGTAGCACCAAAAAGATGTTTGACTTGCTCTGTTTTCTGTGTACTTATATCGCTAACAAATAGTTTTGCCCCATGTTCATGCAAATGTTGGCAAAGATTTTGACCAACATTTCCCAAACCTTGAACTGCGACCCTCAAGCCTTTGAGGTTTTGAGTTTGCAAACGAAACTCAACAGCGGCTTTTATTCCCAGGAAAACTCCCCATGCTGTCACCGGAGCAGGTCCTCCAGACCTTTCTTCTACCCCCACAACATATTGAGTTTCTTGGTTGATAATTCTGACATCTTCGGGGGTCAAATTCACATCTTGACCTGTAATAAATCGTCCTTTTAGACTTTCTACAAAACGTCCGTAGGCTCTAAACAGATCTTCTGTCTTATTTTCTGGATTAGCAATAATAACAGCTTTGCCTCCACCAACCGGAATGTTAGCACAAGCAGCCTTGTAAGTCATACCACGGCTTAGACGAAGAGCATCTTTTAACGCAGCAGCCTCACTGGCATAAGGCCACAATCGTGTCGCCCCCATTGCAGGTCCTAAACTCGTATCATGAATGGCAATAATTGCCTTAATATCTGGGTCTTTCCCATGACAGAACAAAATCTGCTCATGACCCATTTGTGTAACAGTTTCAAAAAGATTCACCACTATCTCCTCGCTCACCTATATATCACCTATGTGTTTGTAGTAAACAGTCTTTGCTATTACCACAAATGACAGCACATTGCAAGTAAATGAAGTACAGTACTGAGGTCTAAAAGGCAGACACAAAGCCCTTTTTACTTTGGTAGCTGAGCTTTGTCGTATGCGCAAAGCGCACGCTAAGAGCGAACGCTTAGCGTCTCCGGAGGAGATAGCTCTGACTTGTGACTCCTGACTCAGGAATTGCTGCTGTAATTAGGCATTGGGAAATGATACTTGTGGAAATAACACCTGCAATTCGGTCTTTTGGGCTGGAGTTGACTTGATTCCTTGTAACGCCAGACCTACGTTGCGTCCTTTGGAGGGTGCGCGTCTATCTGGGTTAATCACGACATCGACAACGATTGGACCAGTGGCTGCCATTGCTTGCTCTAAGGCTGAGAAAACATCCATTTCTTTGCTGATGCGGATTCCTTCGGCTCCCATACCGCGAGCTATCACAGCAAAATTTGCTTGCGGAATTGATGCATCAGCACCTTTGAGTCCCAACATTTCCATGCCTTGGTGGCTCATGTTGTAGCGAGCATCGTTGAGAACAATCCAGACGGCAGGAATTTGGTATTTCACAGCTGTGCTGATTTCATTATTCATAAGCATTGCTCCATCTCCAACGATGGCGACTGCTTTGCTATTGCGTGCGGCTGCTGCTCCGATAACTCCCGCTGCAGCATGACCCATAGCCCCAACTCCGGTACTGATGCGGTAACGATTTGCGCTTGCAAATTGCAGTAAATGTGTTGACCAAAGAAACGAGTTACCACACTCCGCCATCACTATGGCATCGCTGTTATCGATGATTACCTTTTGAATCGCTTCCATCAACACCTCTGGTCTGACTGGAGAGTCTGAACCTGGTTGAATTGTCTGACCTTCAGGACGAGGTAACAAAGATGTAACTGGCGTACTGGTTACAAACTCATCGTCAAATTGCAACAGCGCTTGTAAAAATGCTTTGATGTCTGATTGGACAGCAAAGGTTTCCGCTTCTGGATACGCGACTCCTGGAACTGTTGGGTCGATATCGACGTGCACGAATCCTCCTGGGGGAACCAGTGCTTGATTCCAGAAGCAAGTCGGTTCGCTCAAACGCGTTCCCAGCACAAGTGTTCGTAAAGGTGTTTGCTGTTGCATGTAGGTCATAACGGAACCATGACCTCCCAAGCCTGTAACCCCAACAAATTGAGGATGATCCTCGGGAAAAATACCTTTCCCACGGGGTGAACACATAACTGCTGCCCCGGTTAGCTCGGCGAATTGGAGAATTTCTTCTGCTGCACCACGGGCACCAAAACCTACCCAAATGGCAAACGGTCCTTCTGATAGCAATTGTGTACATTTAACAATTGTTTCTTGATGTGGCACTACCAAAGAACAATTAATTCCTTGGAACAAAAGCGTCCTATCAAGCGGACTTGTTTGCACAGCGGTGGGAATGCTCAAATGGGCGACAAAGCCTCCTGGTTGTGACATACCCAGAGCCAGTTTGCGAAAAATCTGTGGCAGTTGTGCAGCACTCTCCACAGTAGTAGCATAGTTAAACAGCGCTCCTGAGGTAAAAATTCCCTCAGTTGGCAGAGTGTCGCTGCTGGTTTCCTGTATTGCCCACCGTCCGCGCTGTGGTGAGGAGGTGCAAGCTGACAGCAAAATGACTTTCGCACCCTCACCTCTAGCAGCAAATAATCCAGTCAGAGCATTGGTTATGCCTGGTCCTGCAGTAGTAAATACTACGGTGGGACGACCACTAGCAAAGTACGCTTCAGTTGCTGCAAAAGCAGCTCCAGCCTCATGACGACAGTTCATCACTTGTAAGAGGCTATTGGATAGCGATCCCCAAAGACCTGCCATCGCACCCCCATTGACACCAAAGGCGCAGCTGACTCCCAAATCTTCCATCATGTTGGCGATCGCATCTGAAACTGTCAGCGATCGCTTTTGTAAAACTTCTGCACTTTTGGAGTGACCATTGGAATTACCATTTGTCTGCTCTTTGGGAGAGTCAATTGGTTGGTACACCTCGTGTTGGTGAGTGTCGGCTTGAGAATTTGTCTGAGTAAAATTTTGACTCATTGTGTCTACATGTTCCCTGATTGTTGGAGAGGCTACCAATTTGCTTTCTCAGGCTGCACTTGCACACACAGCCTAGCCTTAAGTATCCCTCATGTCCCTATTTTTTCTACATTTTCACGACCCAGTTTGACGAACCCTGGCAAAGACGAGTTGTCGTTTTTTCGTCAGTAAAAAACTTGTTGCGAAGAAGTTAAACAATTGAGGCTGTGCTTATGGAAACAAGACTACAAAAGCTAGATACTTTACTGCAATGAAAAATCTTTTGATTAGGTTGTCAGATTTTTCGTTTGTACTAAATATGATATGTATAACTATCGAAACGACTTTTCTCTACCTTTTGGTAGTTTACAGTATGTTATTTTGTTAAATCTTTTACATGTGCTAATTATTACCCAAAAATCAAGTGATCTGAGAAAAACTCAGGATAAGCGGTGGATAAAATCACCACAAAAAAGAGTTGCTGTTTTTCTTAAGAAAAATTTAATGTTTTGGCTGTTCCTACTCGATATTTGAAATAAATTGTAGTCATTTTGCCACCAAACTTTCTTTAATTAGAAATTTACTGATCAAAAACACTCATTTCGGTTGTACTATAATCTGTCTCAAGATAGATGAGTATTGGTAGATACATATTTTTGACTTTTTATGGTATATCTTTTGACAGATGATATTATAAAATATTTTGTAGTTGAATTCATAAAAGAGTAAATCAAAACAAATTAAGTTGACTAAAAGCAATTCAGCCATGAAAATTTAGAAATTTGTTTGCTCTTTATTCAGATGAACCAATTTAGACGGTTTGAGAGAAAGAATTTACCACTTCAAGCGAGGTATCGCACTTCTCTATCGGAGGTTCAGCCAACTTCGTCGGTAATTTCTTAGCTGAAGACCACTTACTTGTACAAACGTGCTTTTAAGTACATAACTTAATACTGGTTTAGGAGCAATCGACTGATTTTTGCAACTAATGAGCCAACAGAAATCCTTAAGCTAATAGCACTCTTGGCTAGTTACAAGATTAAAAAGCAAATGTTAAACAGAAAACAAAAAGTAATAACTAATACGTAATATAGAGCAAGTTAGTTTTTGTAAGCGTATTTAACATATCGTTTCAAGTTGTGTCAAGTAAGTAGTTATATTTCATACAAACAAAAATTAATAATCATAACTTTATTGTAAATTTATATTAATTTTTCAAAAGATTTGATAAAGTTATGTAGTCCAGAAGATAAAACGTAACAGCAAATTTATGAAATTTCGATTTAGAAGTCTATAAACCCTTAAAGTTCAAAATTATACAGTGGGGTAGCAAAGGGTGATGAGTTTTGGTGGGTCTATGTTATTTGATAGTGATTATCAATTAGTAATCGAACCTGAAGAGGAATTGAAGCTGGCACAATTTCTTATTAATCAAGTTGCAGATGCTGCTTTTTACGTGGGGTTGAATGCACAAATTATCTACGTCAATGATGCCATGTGCCGTATAAGTGAGTATTCCCGTGAGGAACTACTCCGAATGAAAGTGGAAGATATAGATGTAGATTTTTCGGCACAAGATTGGTCAGAAAAATGGGCAGCACTCAAGCAACAAGGTTCTCTCACCTTTAAATCTAGATATCAAACAAAAACAAGTCGAGTCTTTCTAGTAGAAATCAACCTTACTTATATAGAGTATCAAGGCAAAGAATTTGCCTGTGCCTTTGCTCGTAGTAGTAGTAATGAATTAGTAGGCTTTAACGTACAACAGTATCTTGACAGAACCTCTGATCCAAAACAAGAGTTCGAGCAAGAAGTTATTGAATATCAAAGAACACAAACCGAACTAAAAACATCTCTTTCCCTACTTAGTTCAACGTTGGAATCCACTGCAAATGGCATACTTGCAGTCAACATTGAAGGAGAAATCCTTTGCTACAATCAGAAATTTATGGAGATGTGGCAACTTTGTCCAAACTCAGTGAGCCTGTCTAAGAAATGTCACCGAGCAAAAAGCTTTTTTGAGAACAAAGTTAAATATCCAGAGATTTTTATTCAGGCTGTTTGGGAAATGCCTATTCAATCAGATAAAGAAAGCTATGACTTGGTGGAATTGAAGGATGGCAGAGTCTTCGCACATTACTCTGAGCCACAACGGCTTGGAGACAAAATTATCGGTAGAGTATGGAGTATCTGGGACGTAACTGAGTCTCTAAAAACACAAGAAGCGCTTAAACTCAATGAAGCCAGATTTCGTACTTTGGCAGAAACTACAGAAGCGAGTATTTTTCTAATTAGCGACGGGCGCATTTGCTACGCCAATTCTGCAGCAGAGATCCTCACTGGCTATCCAAAAAAAGAATTGTTCAATAACTTTGATATCAACCGACTTATTACAAGCAAAAAGCTTAGGCAGGTTCACAAGCAGAATGGAGCAGGCTACAGTGAATATCAGGAGATGCAGATTAGAACCAAAAATGGTGTGGAGCGCTGGCTAGCCTGTACAGTGGGAGTACTGGATGGAGTGCTGGATTTCGCAAATAAGTCAGTCGAATTACTGACAGCGATTGATATTACAGATTATAAGCAGGCAGAATCAGAGCTTCATCAAGCTCTTGAGCAAGCAAAACGACTAAGTGAACTCAGAGAACGCTTTGTCTCTATGTTTTGCCATCAATTCCGCACTCCGCTCAACATTGTCTCATTTTCTGCTGATTTACTCAGGCGTCATATTCACCAATGGACTGAAGAAAAAAATCGTTCGTATCTGGATTTGATTCAAGTTGCTGTTCAGCAAATTAGTGAATTATTAGATGAAATTCTATTATACGGTCAGGCGGAATCTGCAAGACTGGAGTGTCAGCCAAGACAACTCAACCTGGAGAGGTTTTGCACAGATATCGTAGCACAGCTACAGATAGCAAACGGTAACCAAAAAGCTATTAAATTTCTTAGGCAAGGTGACTGTTCTACTGGTTATTTAGATCCAAAACTGCTACACCATATATTAACTAACTTACTCTCGAATGCTATCAAGTATTCACCAAGTAATAGCGCGGTGACTTTTAGACTTTGCTGTGAAAAAGAAAAAACAATTTTTCAGATTAAAGATTCAGGTATTGGTATTCCGGTAGTAGATCAACAACAAATATTCGAGCCATTTTATCGTGGCAGCAATATTGACAGTATACCTGGAACTGGATTGGGCTTATCGATTGTAAAAACTCTCCTAGATCTACATGGCGGTGAAATCACCGTGGAAAGTGTGGTTGGTTTTGGCACGACTTTTACTGTCAATCTACCATCGCTTAGCTCTTAACTCTTAGCTAAAAGACATCAAATCTACCAATTGGACATGATAAACAAATCGCCAAAAAAAATACTAATTATTGAAGATAATGCCATGAGCCGTAAAATGTTTTTAGACGGTCTTGAGGCGGAAGGTTTCGACACGATAGATGCTGAAAATGGTACTACTGGCATCCAAAAAGCACAAGAGCATCTACCTGATTTAGTGATTTGCGATATTATGATGCCGGATATGGATGGCTTTGAGGTTCTCAGAACGCTCCGTCAAGATCCTGTGACTGCAATTATACCCTTTATTTTTCTCACTGGTAGCGCCGGTAACGAATCTCTTCGCAAAGGCATGGAATTGGGAGCAGATGACTATATTACCAAGCCTTGTACAGTACAGCAGTTACTGAAAGCCATAGCAGTCAGATTAGAAAAGCAGACAAAACTTATGGAGCACTG
Source organism: Brasilonema octagenarum UFV-OR1 (assembly GCF_963888615.1). Classification (NCBI taxonomy): domain Bacteria; kingdom Bacillati; phylum Cyanobacteriota; class Cyanophyceae; order Nostocales; family Scytonemataceae; genus Brasilonema; species Brasilonema octagenarum. The sequence goes on from NZ_CAWPKW010000050.1 coordinate 43,508, forward strand.
GTACACTGTTTGCTGCCAGAATTTTTCAGCACCAGTCGTAACAGACACAACTTCATCAGTGGACTCAGAATCTATCTTTCCTTCCATACCGCAACTCAAACAAGTTTTCGACTATATAGAGGCAAATTATGACCAAGGTATCACTTTGTGTGACGTAGCTGAAGCAGTTGGTTACTCTTCGGCTTACTTGACTAACAGAGTTGGAAAAATTACAGGAGAAACAGTCAACAACTGGATTGTCAAGCGCCGGATGTCAGCAGCACGTTCTTTACTCCAAGATACTAACCAAACAATCGAGCAAATTGCTTTAGCACTCGGCTATCAAAATGCGTGTCATTTTTCCCGCCAGTTTCGTCAACATCACGGTATCCCTCCTCAAACTTGGAGAAAAGAGCATCAACTGATTTGCAATAGCAAAGTCGAAGATTATAAAACTTCACTAAATCTATAGGACTCTGATTTCATTTTTGAAAACATACTGAGACTGAAAAGCCCCTTTTCTCAAGGTTTTATCTGAAATTTTATTCATAAATCAGGCAGGGTTCCTATATAACACTTGTAAATCATAACCCTACCTTGCCGGCTACGCATCAACGTGAAAAACAAAACAAGATCCTCCACAACTCTTAGAAGTGGGGGATGTGTGTTTTTCATCTCGGCAGAGATAAGCATAGCTTCCACATTCCGCTGGTTAATTAACAAAAGAAGTAAAGATCGTTACAAGTTTACTGATGTCTTAACCTTTTGCTATCTACTTCTTAATGTAACTAAGATAATTTGATGGTGCTGAATAGAAATTAATACAAATAGCGATGGTAATAATTTGAGAATCTGCCCTTCTTTATAGAAGGAATGCGCAATTTTGTTATTTGTAAATCGCTAATTGTCCCAAATCTAAAGCTTGTCTTTGCAGTTGATGCTTATTCAGACGAATATTATGGTAACCACTAACACAGTCCCCTTTTCACAGTTCAATGCTTCTTCTAACAACAGCGCGGAAGGTGAGTTAGTCACCGATCCACTGTTCCCACTGGTGGGTACTTACGACTCTAGCTTACCTGGTGGTTTACCGAGTTCTGACCATCGCTTGGTATGGGCTGATTTACAGGTACCACCCACAGAACCAGGTAAGACAATTCCAAATGTAGACTTTTTAGGACAAACAATCTTCCCCACCAGCTTTGTCCCCAATGGTACTGCTGGAACCGTGGATGGAAAAGAAACTCCCGTTGGCGGACTGTCGGGAGTTACATACGATGCAGCAAATAATCGCTTCTATACTATCTCAGATGACCGCTCCCAAATTGCTCCCGCCCGCTTCTATACATTTACCCTACAAACTCCGTCTCCTCAAAAAACTGACTTGAGTGTCAGATTCACAGATGTGACTACCCTCAAGGATGAGAATGGAAAAGAGTTCCTACTCAACAGTCTTGATCCTGAAGGCATTGCTTTAACCAAAAATAATACGGTATTCATTTCTTCTGAAGGAGAGGTGAATATCAGTGCAGGTCGAGTGACAAATCCTTTCGTCAATGAATTTTCTTTAACCACAGGACAGCAAGTACGTTCTTTACCTGTTCCCAGCAAGTTTCTTCCCGTCGTGCAAGATACTAATGGAAACGGTGTTGTCGATGCTGGTGATACTCAACTATCAGGTGTTCGCAACAACTTGGCATTTGAGAGTCTCACCATTACGCCTAACCAAAAGACCTTATACACAGCAACAGAAAACGCTCTGTTCCAAGATGGTCTTACTGCTACACTCACCGATGGAAGCCGTTCTCGTATTCTGCAATATAACTTGGTAAGCGGACAGCCAGAAAAGGAATATCTTTATAATACTGATGCTATCGCCACTTCACCAAACCCCACCACTGGTTCAGGTGATAATGGCTTAGTAGATTTACTCGCACTTGATAACCGAGGTACACTACTAGCATTAGAGCGCTCTTTCTCTGCAGGGGTTGGAAATACCATCAAAATCTACGAAGTCAGCTTGCAAGGAGCAACTGATATCAAGTCTTACGATTCTCTTAATAATCTCAGTGCTGAACAACTAGCAGATATTAAACCTGCCGAGAAGCGTTTACTGTTAAACCTGAACTCACTCAACTTACCTACAGGTACAGATAATATTGAAGGCATTGCCTTTGGTTCAAAACTGGATGATGGTCGTCAGTCGATCGTTTTGGTGAGTGACAACAACTTTAGCCAGACTCAATTTACTCAAATTCTCGCTTTGGATGCAGACTTAGTTCCTACTGTAGCACCTACTGTAGAAACCCGTCCTGACTTGTTGAATGACCCAAATTTACCACGTGACCAACGCGCCGATGCGGATGACCCCGCTATCTACGTAAATTCCTCTAATCCAGAACAAAGCTTAGTACTCACAGCAGTCAAAAATGCAGGTTTACGAGTTTATGACTTGTCTGGTAACCTGTTACAAGAATTTAACCCAGGTAATATCCGTTACAACAATATTGACCTGCAATATGGCTTTAAGTTAGGCGGTGATTCTGTTGATATTGCCGTGGCCACAGACCGAAACAACGATAAACTGGCTATCTTCAAAATCAATCCCTCTGCCAAAGCCTCCGGTCAATACCTGGAAGATATCACAGATAGTAGCATTGGTACTTTATTCCAATCCTTACCCTTTGAACCTCCCTACTCACCATCATCGCGGAGTGCTTATGGTATAGCTTTGTACCATAGTCCAGTAACAGATGATTACTACGTCTTTGCCAATCGCAGAGAAACTGGAGATGTTGGACAGTACAAATTGATTGACGCAGGTAATGGTAAGATTGGTGCTGAGAGAGTACGTAATTTTACAGTACCCACGACGGCTGGACGTGATGCCCAACTTGAGGGAACCGTGGCAGACCAAGAACTTGGCTTCCTCTACATTGGTCAGGAAGATGTAGGAATTTGGAAGTATCAAGCAGAACCAAACGGCGGGGCAACTGGTACGTTGATTGATAAAGTTAAAGACTTAGGCGGCAGCTATGTGGAAGACGATGTGGAAGGACTTTCCATCTATTATGGTAAAGATGGCACAGGTTACCTGCTAGCTTCTAGCCAAGGTGACAGCACCTTTGCAGTTTATAATCGTCAGGGTCAAAATGACTTCGTGGGTCGTTTTGGTGTTGGTAACAATGGAACAATTGACAGCGTTCAAGAGTCAGATGGTGCGGATGTTACCAACGTACCATTGGGTGCCAACTTCCCCTATGGTGTGTTTATTACTCAGGATGGCAGAAATCTTCCTGCGAAGGTTGTCGATGGTGAAAACGTCAACACCAACTTTAAGTTTGTGCCTTGGGAGAACATTGCTTACGCCTTCCCCAACCCATTGACAATTGACATCAGCAGCTACAACCCCCGCACTCCTAATACTAACCTCTTCAATAGTGGTGCTGGCAGCGATATTATCCAATCATCTTCTGTTCTTGGGGTCGGTAACAACTTGACTGGTGATGTGACTTTGTGAGTACTTTTATGGTGCGGAGCTTACGGCGAAGAAGCTAACACAAAAAACGCGATTCTGGATTTTCATCAACTTTTGGTTGATGAACAAGTAGAATCAGCGTGATTATAGCCGTTTTCACTTGAGTGAAATATAGTGTGAGTAAATCCACTATATCAACGTGTATCGAAATGAAAACTTACTCTACCGAACTACGCCAAAAAATTATTGATGCTTACAACAATGAAGAAGGCTCTCAACGACAACTAGCAAAACGGTTTAGTGTAAGTTTAAGTTTCGTTCAGAGTGTGCTGAGGCGATTTCGCTTTTGTGACACAGTTGAAGCAAAGCTGCACTCAGGAGGTCACAAAACAATTCAAAGTTCAAAGTTCAAAATTCAAAATTAAGAATCTTTTTTTTGAATTTTGAATTTTGCATTTTGAATTTAAGCTCGAAGAGCGCGTGACCTACTTAATTACTCCTTTTTTGTTGATTTGTGGTGATGAAACCGAATTCCTAAAAAAATGTCATAAACAAATTCAAAAAAGTCTTTCTTTTGTAAAAGACCTATAGATTGATAGCAGCCTTTTTGATCTAAAAGAGGCTTCATGAGATAATATGTGGGCTGGTAATTATACCAGGGAATGGAAGGCCATAAATGATGAATTAAATGGTAATTCTGACCCATAATCAGGAGATTGAGAATTGGATGGGGATAGACGCGAGCATTTTTCCAGCGATCGCGTTCAGCAAAGGGACGATGAGGAAAATAATCAAAAAATAAACCGAGTGCTATCCCCACGATAAATGCTGGAATGAACCAAAAATTGAGAATGTAACCCAAAAAGTGATACTGAACTGAGATATAAACGATTGAAATCACAATCAAGCGACTGATAAACCATTCCAGTAGCTCATATTTACGCCAAAGTTGCCGTTTAAAGAAAAATACCTCGTGGTATAAAAAGCGAACCGCAATCAGCCAAAGTGGACCACCTGTGGAAACATAATGATCTGGGTCGTCTTCGGGATGGTTCACATGACCATGATGCTGCAAATGTACTCGTGTAAATACAGGAAAAGCAAAAGCTAGCATCAAAGCACTGCCATGTCCTAACATGGCGTTAATGACTCGGTTACGATGAGCAGACTGATGGCAGGCGTCGTGAATCACCGTTCCTGCAAGGTGCAAAGCAAGAGTGTTTGCACAAAAGCATAACCAGTGTGGCCATTGCCAGATCCAGTAACCAAAATTGGATAATACAAGAATTGCCACAGCTACTAAAAACATCAGCAGCGTCGGATTAAAATCACCCGGAGGCGCTAAAAATTCCTTTGGCGGAACTGTCAGTGGCTTCTTTGCCTCCGACGTCAGCATTATGAACCTCCTTGTTGCTTTAACGAGAGATAGTATTTAGATAATGCCACTTTTTTATAAGGAAAGTGAAGTTTTGCAATGCAAAATGACGGATAATAAATTTGCGTGTGGTGGGAAACAATGGAGTACTACGCTCGTAAGTATCGAGTATTGATCAAATCAACTGCAAGCCCACATTCCCCGACAGGTGAATGTGCGACAATTATTGATTGACTCACCAACAACAGACAACTGGTGCTCTTTGATTTAGGATAATTCCCAGAGTAGCTCCCTTGATTTAGCTTTTATGCAATTAAAAGATTCTGTACGCCGAACAAAAATTGTTGCTACGATTGGACCCGCCACCAGCAGCCCAGAAATGCTCAAAGCTATTATTGAAGCTGGTGCGACAACGTTGCGACTAAACTTCTCTCACGGTAGTCATGCTGATCATCAGCGTAATATTCGCCTCATTCGGCAAACCGCCTTTGAACTGAATCAACCGGTAGCTATCCTTCAAGACTTGCAAGGACCAAAAATTCGCTTAGGAAAGTTTGAAAACGGATCTATAGTGGTGGTGAAGGGCGATCGCTTCACCTTAACCAATCGTCCGGTTGTTGGTACACAAGATATTAGCTGCGTCACGTACGATTATTTAGCAGACGAAGTCCCCGCAGGAGCAAGAATTCTCCTTGATGATGGGCGTGTAGAAATGTTGGTAGAAGAGATTAACCGCGAAAAAGGAGATTTGCACTGTCGCGTTACTGTAGGAGGGGTACTTTCAAACAATAAAGGGGTGAACTTTCCCGGAGTTTACCTATCTGTCAAAGCAATGACCGAAAAAGACCGAGAAGATCTCATGTTCGGTTTGGATCAGGGTGTGGACTGGGTGGCACTTTCCTTTGTCCGCAATCCCCTAGACATGATAGAAATTAAAGAACTCATTTCCAGTACGGGCAAACAAGTACCAGTCATTGCCAAAATTGAGAAGCACGAAGCCATAGAACAAATGGAAGCTGTTCTGAGTTTGTGCGATGGCGTTATGGTGGCAAGAGGTGACTTGGGCGTAGAATTACCCGCAGAGGATGTTCCAGTACTACAAAAGCGGCTGATTGCAACCGCTAATCGCTTGGGAATTCCGATCATCACCGCCACCCAGATGTTAGACAGCATGGTTAACAACCCCCGTCCAACTCGTGCGGAAGTGTCCGATGTGGCAAATGCAATTTTAGACGGTACAGATGCGGTGATGCTCTCGAATGAAACCGCTGTCGGTAATTTCCCAGTAGAAGCTGTAGCAACGATGGCACGAATTGCCGAACGGATGGAACAAGAGGTGTGGCTGAACACAAACGCTAGTCAGGCGAAAGACACCAAACATTCCATCCCTAACGCCATCAGCCAAGCTGTCGGTCAAATTGCAGAACAGCTTGGAGCCGCAGCAATTATGACTCTGACCCAATCAGGAGCAACAGCGCGCAATGTCTCCAAATTTCGTCCCAAAACACCTATTCTAGCAGTAACACCTCATGTGAATGTCGCCCGACAGTTGCAACTTGTGTGGGGAGTCAAGCCGTTGTTGATGTTAGAACTCCCTTCCACAGGTCAGACATTCCAAGCAGCTATTAACGTTGCTCAAGAAAGAGAACTCTTGTCTGAGGGAGATTTGGTCGTGATGACTGCTGGGACTCTCCAAGGGATTTCTGGATCTACAGATTTGATTAAGGTTGAAGTTGTGACGGCGGTACTCGGTCAGGGGATTGGACTGGGACAAGGTTCTGTCAGTGGTCGCGCCCGGGTCGTCCATACTGGCATTGATGCTAGTAACTTTAATTACGGAGATATTTTGGTTGCCTCAGGTACGAGTGCTGATTTTGTTGAGGCTATTCGCAAAGCTGGCGGTATTATTACTGAGGAAGAAAGTCTCACTAGTCACGCAGCAGTCATTGGCTTACGTCTTGGTGTGCCAGTGATCGTCGGTGTGAAAAAGGCAACTCAAGTGATTCGGGATGGTACGATTTTAACGATGGATATGCAACGCGGTTTGGTTTACTCGGGTGCAATGGGGCAATAAACCGCCATAGGAAATATCAAGTATCATTTGCACAGAAAGCGATCCTTCTGGATCGCAGCTTTGCTAACGCCGTCCTCCACTGCTGTGTGAGTTTTCAAATAATCCCGCACCCACTCACAGCCGTATTTCACTAAATCCCTGTGGAGAATCTGTTGTAAATCCCACACAATCACCGTTTGGTCATAGCTGCCAGATGCCAAGGTTTTGCCATCCGGACTGAAAACAAGAGTTCCCACACCTCCGTTGTGCCCACTGAGGGTTGCAAGCAAAGTGCCCTTTAGTGTCCAAATCTTGATCGTGTTGTCCAAAACGCCTGCGGCAATTGTTTGCCCATCCGGACTGAAGGCAACTTTCGTTAAGCCAACGCTTGCCCCTTCAAAACCTTGAACGAGTTTACCGTTGCGATTCCACAGCAGGAGTTGACGATCGCGTCCGGCAGAGACGATATGTTGGCTATCGGGGCTGATAGCAACCCCCCAAATGGCACTCTTGTGTCTTTTGAGGGTTTTGTCAAGCTGGAGGGCTTGGTGGTTAACATCTTTCCAAGTCCATAGCTTGATTGTACCGTCAGCGCTGGCGGAGGCAATGAACTGACCATCCGGACTAAAAGCAAGATCCCAAATGCGCGCAGAATGTGCCTGGATTGTTTGACTCAGTTGAAAGTTAAAAGAAGCGTTACTTTGCCAGAGTTTGATGGTACCGTCCTCACCTCCCGACACTAGAAATTGCCCATTAGGGCTATACGCTAGTGATAAGATTGCATTATTGTGACCGCGCAGAATCGCAGTTTTGTTATTCGCAAGGTTGAGGAGTTTTATATCGCTACCGGCAGTTGCTAATGCAAGAGTCTGCCCATCTGGACTTAAGGCAGCATCATAAAACTGACTCGTATCTAGCACAACGGTCTTAACTAAAGAGCCATCTGCTCGCCATAACTTAATTTCTTGCCCCGCAACACTAGCAAGGAGAGACTCATTGGATCGGGTGCCCGGAGCATAAACAACTCGCCAAACCACATCTTGATGACCGTACAGGCGATGTAAAAAAGGCGAGTCTTTCCAGAGCTTGACTGTACCGTCCTCGCTGCCAGAGACAATCATCTGACCATCAGAACTGAGTGCAATTGGCTGAATCGGCGAGCGATGCCCGAGTAAGGTTCTTCGCAAAGTGCCGTCTGGCCACCAAAGTTTCACGGTTTTATCAGCACTTGCTGAGGCAATAGTCTGCCCCTGAGGGCTAAACACCACTTGATAAACCTCTGCTGTGTGCCCCACAAAAGTTTTGAGTAACTTTCCTTCCCGGCTCCACAGCCTGACAAGCTTGTCACCGCTGCCAGTGACCAGGGTTTGCCCATCGGGGCTGAAGGCTATCGCCCAAACTGATGCCTTGCTTACTGGTATGGTTCGGATCAGGTTACCCTCTCGGCTCCAGAACTTAATGGTACCATCCACACTACAAGATGCCATAATCTCTCCATCGGGACTAAACGCTAATCTCCAAGCGGCTGCCTTATGTCCCTTTAGCGTTTTGATCAAGGTGCCATCTAACTTCCACAACTTTATTGTTTGATCCCCACTGGCAGATGCAATTATCTGTCCATCCGGGCTAAATGATACTTGCCAAACAGTAGCCGTGTGTCCTTTCATTGTTGCCAATGGGGTACCATCCACAGACCAAAGTCGTACCACGCCATCTAGCCCAGCCGCAGCAACCCGTTGGCTATCCGGGCTGAATTGAACACCATATATGGTAGCATTGTGGGGTAAGATGTGAACTAGGGTTCCATCACGTTTCCAAAGCCGAACGGTTCGGTCTATACCACCGGTAGCAATCCACTTTCCATCCTTGCTCAGGTCAACGCCTAAGGCACCTCCCTCGTGCGCTACTATACTATTTACCTCATCTGCACCATAGATTGCTTGTTCTAGCACGTTGCGCGTTTGCTGATCTAGCGCCGATTTTGTTGATGGATCGAGTAGCCAGAGGCGTTGAAATTTTGTGCGTGCTTGAATCGCTTGCACCAACGCATCAAGATGCTGGTTTGAGGTAAAGTTTGCGTTGGAGGCAACGGCAGTTACCCGAACTTCATTTAAAGCAGATTCACGGTAGGCAATAAGCGTTATTACTCCTAACACCGTAGAAACTATCAGAGCTAGACTCACTACTGCCAGTAATTGCCTCTGACGACGGGCACTTTTTCGCTCACTCGCTAATCGTGCTTCTGCTTCTCTCAACCGCTCAGCTTTCAGTCTTTGCTCAGTTTCCCGACGTTCCAGTTCCTGGCTGGCGGCTAAAAATCGATAGTCCAAATCGCTGAGGCTTTTGCGCCCAATCCAGTCTAAAACTTCTTGTAACGCTCGCCCCCGCAGCAGACGTGATTCATCTTGATAACCAGATGCTACCCATGCATTGAATGCTTGAGAGTAAGGACGCAGATTGTCTAACTGCCTTACGACCCATTCAGAATCGAAGACACTGCGGTAGATGGGATTTTTTATTTTCAGATAGCCGTTGTGTTTCTCGACTAATCCGGATAGTAAAAGTTCTGTCTGTTCTCGACTATCATCGGTAAGTACGCCAGATGTTTGATTCTCTTGTGCTTGCAACACGTGCTGATATAAACCCAATAACCGTCCTGCCCGTTGTTCGTTGAAAAGGAGGCGATCGCGAATCGTGCGCAGGTGTTCCGGTTCGTCTTTTGATTCCCAGTGTTGGATGATGTGCGATCGCACTAATTTTTCTACCCAATCTGCCGCACTTGCTGGCGGTAAATCAATTATTCTGCTTGATGTATCTAATGCTGTTCGGACAATCAACTGACAAAGCTTTTGAGTCAGAAACGGTTGTCCCCCACTCCAGTAAATAATCTCTCGCAGCACGGCTTCGCTTTGGCTGACGACTTCCTCTAACCCTTTGAGCAATGGTGTTGCTTCATGTGGTTGAAAGCCACACAACTCAATCGCTGTCCCAATGTTAAACGGTGTCCGGCGTTTGTCGGCAATCAGATCAGATGGACTGGCTACTCCAAACAGTGCAAATCCCAAGCGTTGGAATTTCGAGTCATGTGCCTGCTGATTATAGCAATGACGAATCCAAGCAAAAAAGTCACTGACAGGAAAACTCAAACTCAAGAAACTGTCAATTTCATCAATAAAGATGAGAATCCGTTCGTTTTGAACATTTGGCAGCAAAACTTCTTCAACAAACTGGTCTAGTTTTTGCACTGGGGAAATACCCGCGCAGCTTTCCCACCATTGCTTAAAGTTGACGTGTTCTGCCAGATTTAAGTCGTAAAACAAGCCGACGATGATACCTTTGTACCATTGTTCCAGTGTGGTATTTTCGCTACCCAATCGGGTGACATCCAAGTAAGCACAGCTATGCCCTTCTTTTCTGAGGCGAGAACTTGTGCGTTGTAATAAGGATGACTTGCCCATCTGGCGAGAATTTAAGACATAACAAAAATCGCCAGCTTTCAGGCTGGCATAAAGTTTTTCGTCTGCTTGACGGATAACGTAGTTAGGATCGTCACTGCGGAGACTGCCACCAACCTGGTATCTCATCTCAAAGTGTGATTGCAAAATCGTAATTTAACACAAGTATTAGGAATTTGTAGATATATCTGACTTAATAATTTATCACTTTTATAACTACATGATTTGCCTGTTTGTAGCTTAACTGTCTTAACTGTCTTAACTGTCTTAACTGTAGGTTATTAAAATCTTTTTAATTATCTGCTTAACTGTCTTATGTGTCCTTGTGTTTCCACTATAAAAGCGAGATTCTGTATATACGGAGTTAAGGCAACTTCTACTCACAGCTTTGTACAACTAATGTTTCACCACAGAAACATTGTCGGGTATAGAAACACTGATTGAGGTTAGTGAAAGCGATCGCTCGTTTAGCTCTTATGAGCTGAAGCAATCAAAGACAACTCAGACAACTAATAGCAAAAGAGATGAAAATCTGAAGAAAAAAGCCATAGTTCTAGACATAACCGGAGGTTTAATTAAAGTAGGATTTGCTGGAGAGAATGCACCTAGTGTGGTCTTTCCTACTCTTATAGGTTGTCCTAAGTATGTTTGAGCGGTTGCTTGACCGACTGGAGAAGACAGTACGCTCCCTTGCGCCCTCAGGAATCACAGTTAAAGTCGTCGCCCCTCCCCAGAGGAAAGATTTCGCTTGGATTGGCGGCTCAATGCTAGCATCTTTAACGACGTTTGAAGCCATGTGGTTCACTAAGGAAGAGTAATCATCCATTAGGATGCTCCCTGATAACTGATAATTGATAACTGTTAACTGGTTAAATTCGAGTTGTCGCTGTCACTAATTGTTTTTCAAAGTAAGCACGGTAGAGTTCGCAACGCGGGAGAATGTGATCGCCCTCTAAGCGAATTAATCCCAAACTTTCAAGTTTATAAGTTTCAATAGGATTAACATAAATAGCTTGCTTTGCCGTTACTAGTTCAGCATAAGTCTTAGCCAACTCAGGATTTTCTTGTAGTTTTATCCAGTGTCGCCATAAATGATAACGGTAAATGCCACCGTTGGCTTGAGCTTCCTCTATCAGTTCTTCTAAAGTCATTTCCTGACAACGAATATAATACAGAGCAAGCTGAATGAGTGCCGGATGACCTCCCACAAGTGATATTAGTGAGCCAGATTCTTTACCAGTACTCCAGTCTAGCCCATATGCTTTAGCTAACTCTTTTACCTGCGGGTGAGTAAATTCCACAAGACGAATGGGTAGTCCAATATTAAATGGAGAGCGGTTGATATCCAGGGTGACATACTCTTGTGTAGAGTAAACCACTACTAACCTCAACTTTTGCCAATTGAGATTTTGTCGTGCTTCCTCGCACCACGAACGCAACAACGCAAAAAACTCGTCACAAATCTGAGGATGTTCAAAAAAGCGGTCAACTTCGTTAAATACCAAAACCACTGGACTTTGACTTTGTTTGAGCAAATAATTTTGGAAGTAAAAGCTGCTATTCAACTTACAACCAACTTCCTCATCCCATCTGTCATTCAAGTTGGGATCCATGCCTAATTCTGTTGCTACTCGCCAGCAAAGACAACGTAACAGCTTATTTAAGTCAGTCAGACAGTCGGAATCAATTTGGTTGCAATTCAGATTCACTGTGCGATACCCAAGCTTATGTGCAAAGGCTAATAGCCGCAGCACGAGAGAACTCTTACCCATCTGTCTGGCGGCGCGAATCCGAATCACGCAGCCCGGTTGAGTGATTTCCTGATAAACTAGTTCCTCTATTGGGGGACGTTCGATATACAAAGGAGAATCCAAAGGGACAGAACCATCCGGGTATGACCAAAGATTTTTAAGTTGCTCACGCCCAAACTTAACAAATGAGTCTATGGATAAAGACTGGGACGATCTTAGGTCCAGTGTATCTGACGAGAGCGAAAGCGCTTGCGAAGTTTCACTGCTGTCGTGTTCATTTTCATTCAGAATTGTATAGTCTTGCTCATGTAATTCCAGGTTAAAAGCGCTAAAGCATAGTTTTAGAGTTTTTTGGTCTACACCTGTGTGCAAAGACCACAATCGGCTTAGTGTTTTGGTAGAAACATTCATGCGATCGCTCAGTTCGTCTAAAGTTAGGTGATCGCCGTGATTCTCCACCCTTTCTACAGCCATAATGGCTTCTTGTAGCCGATTCAGTCCAGCAGGAGTCAGCAAAATTCCGCGTTTTCTATGAGTCTTAGATTGCTTCATGTCAGTAATTCTCCCCCTTTTTTATACATTCGGAGAATATTTTTACGCCTGTTGTGAACTTTAAGCAAAATCATATATTAGGGGAAGACACACTGTATGTTTGTCATTTTTATGGCCTTGTTGCAAAGCTATCTCAAAATCAGGGTTAGAAATTATTTTCTGACCACAATTCAAAAACAAGCTTATTAACTGGCTATTTTTTATTTTCTTGAGTATCTTCTCATTTTTTAACCAGTTCTTAAAATGTTACTAAACTATTTTAGTTTGTATTTTTTTATACTTTTCTTTAAAATACTATTAAGCAGCTATTAAACTCTTGATGAAGTGATTTCATTTCATCGGATTTTGTCAAAAATTAGGCTCATAACCAGCCAAAAGGTATATCTGGTAAGGGTAAAATTGATGATTTGCTTGTCCTGCAAACACTGATTTTGAGGCGTTTTTATCTATATTGATGTATTTAGGACTTAGGCATTAACAAAAAGTTGACCAATGGGTTTTAAAGGTAGCGTGATAAAACTTCGACAGTAGCAAGTCCTGTTTTTTCCCAACTGAATTGACTAGCCCTATTGATGCTTTGAGTTGAAAGATGTTGACGTAATACCGAATCAGTTGCAATTGTTTCCATAGCTTGAGTCATTTCCTCAATATTATAAGGATTGATGAGAAGACCAGCGTCACCAGCCACTTCTGGTAAAGATGAGAGATTGGAGGTGATCACAGGAGTACCGCAAGCCATTGCTTCGAGAACTGGGAAACCAAAACCATCCCAAAGACTAGGAAAGACGAGGGCGATCGCACCACTAATAATTTTGGGTAATTCACTGTAGGGAACATAGTTGAGGAATTGAACTTTATCGGTGATCTTCAATTCCTGAACTTGGGTTTGCAACAAAGGAGTAAAGCGTTTATCTTGTGGTCCTGCTAACCACAATTCATAGTCTCGATTGTGAGATAATGCTGCAAAGGCGGTAATAAGTTTGTGCAGATTCTTATAGGGATCGTGTCGCCCAATGTAGAGAAAATAGGGTTTTGTAGGTTGGGTATCTTGTCCGCTATGATCTAAATGAGTTGGGCGAAAATGATTGGCGTCGTGCGCAAGAGGAATAGCAGTTATTTTGCTGGCGCTGATGTGATAGAAGTCGGTGATATCTTTTGCTGTAGCGTGAGAGTTGCAGATAATATGTTGCGCTTGGGCGAGAACTTGAGGAATGTAGTACCGCGAGTATTGTGTTAACGGTGACAAAAGTTTGGGAAAGCGCAACGGGATTAAGTCGTGAACCATCACGATAAAACGACAATTCTTATAAAGGGGCGCTTCTGGAAGCGGAGAAAAGATAAGTTGGGATTTCAGCTTTTTATAGATTTTTGGCAGTTTAAATTGTGTCCACACAAGGCGATCAAAATGTCCTTTTGTTCCTTGTGCAGGAGTTAGATTATCTGGTATAGAATAACAGTTAAATTCAGGGTAATTTTGAGCAGTTAAGAGGGTGGGGTTAAGAGTTTTTAAAAAAGGAAAAAGATTTTTTGCATAGTTGCTTATACCTGTCGGTTGAGAAAAAACAATAGATAGGTTAAATAATATATTAGTCATTTATATGAAAATTAACCCGCTCATAAATCTGACGGTGTGAGATTTGACAATTAGCCGAATTTAAAGTCAAAACTCCATCCTCAGCATCAGACTCACTAAATAGCCAGTTATTTTCTGGGGTTTTACTAAACTGCTCAAGATGGGCTTGATATTGATTAATGAGAATGTATTCTTGAAAGTGAGGAATAGAACGATAGTATGTGAATTTATCACCCCGATCCCGGCTACTGCTAGATTTAGAGAAAACTTCAAAGATAATGCAGGGATTAAGTATAGTGTCAGTACGTCCTTCCTCAAAAATCGGTTCACCTTTGATAATTAAGACATCTGGATACACATATTGGCGATAACGAGGAATCCACAAGCCTAGGTCATTAGCATAAATATGGTAATTTTGCTCTTTGAGTGTCAGGCTAAGGGCAAGAGTCACTATTAAGTTAACAACGATTTGATTATGGTTAATCGAACCACCTGTCATGGGAACAATTTCTCCATCACGGTATTCGGTGCGGTAATTGGTGTTTTCCTCAATTGCAAAATACTCCTCTATCGAGTAAAGACGGGGTGTAATCTGTACAACCATAACACGAGTCTGTCGGTTTTTGAATTTTACGCTATGACCTTAGCCTAGCATTAGAGAGAAAGCTTTCACGCCCTTAGCGATTACCTTCGGTAGAGCTTCGCTTAACGCCTCCAATACATCAACATTCCAGCAAATTTCCCAAATGCTACTTGAGGTTTGACAAACATCAAAACCAGAGCATGAGAAATCAAGCGAAGCAATCTAATCTTGACAATCCATTGATTTGTATATCTATCTAAAGATAACAAATAACCATAAGTACTATTTTTTATTTTCCTAAAAACATATCGATTTGTAATTGAAGAGGGCTGATGTATGACACCAAACTGCTTAGTCACTGCAATCAAATGTCCTTGATTGGCATAACGTCGGCAAAAGTCAAAATCTTCATAGTAGAGAAAATAAGCTGGATCAAACTGAGGACAATCATCGAAATTCCGAAGATTAACTATCAAGCTACAACCTGTAATCCAATCACAAACAACATAATCTGTATCTGTATTCGTCAACAAATCTTGAGTGACAATTGCTCCTGTTGAGAGAATAAAGCGACCACCGGCAAACCAAACTTCACCTGTCGTAGTATGATCAATTGTTCCAAGCAGAGAAATATTGGGATGAGTTTCAAAGAATAACGGAACTTTCTCTATAGTATTTTCTACAAAATAAGCATCTGGATTAATTATCCAGACAATTCCTTGGGAATCTTGGGTATAAATCCATTTCAGTCCGAAGTTGCAACCACCACCGAAGCCAAGATTACTCTCAGCATTAAAAATGACTACCGATTCATTTTTTAGATTATATATAGAGTTGTCATCGGGAGAGTTATTAACGATGACCACTTTATAATCATAACTGTCATAACTCGGGAGAGAACTAATCAATTTAGTAATGAGATTAGTAGAATAATAATTAACGACTAAAAAATAAATCACGTTAGCTTAATTGATAATTACCAACAATCAGATAATTTTTTTCTAATTATGAAACCATAAATAAAGACAGATACACGCAGATAAATGATCTGTACTCATCTGCGTCAGGGTGTGTGCATCTGCCGTTCTAAAGAACCTTAAACCAAATTTTTCCAAAAAATCTAATCTCCCTGCGGACAATCCTCCCATAATGTTGTAATCTCTCGCAAACTTTGATGATTACCATCGCCTAAAATCAGATGATCCAAAACAGGAATGCTCAAAAATTGTCCTCCCATTAACAACTGTCGCGTCAATTCAATATCTTCTTGACTCGGTTCCACATTTCCGGACGGATGATTATGTGCCACTATAACTCGTGTTGCTCCTTGGCGAATCACTTCACGGAAAATTTCCCGAGGAGGAGCTAAGGTTTCCGTAGCTGTACCAATGGTAATCACTTGCGTTCCAAGCAGGCGATTCTTCACATCTAACAATAACACCGCGAAACGCTCCTGATTTTGCCACATCAAGTCTTGACTCAAAGCCGCCGCCGCAGCTGCGGGACTATCAATTAACGTGCGTTCTCCTGGACGGGATTGAAAGGCTCGTTTCCCTAATTCAATCGCCGCCAAGACAGTCGTCGCTTTTGCTGGACCAACACCTGGAATTTGCATCAACTCGGCGGCGCTGACATCTCGCAAAACTGCTAAGGGGTCTCGCTGGTGTTTGCTCAGTTGCTGTAAAATATATTGCCCTAGACCCACGGCAGAAAGTTTTCCGTGTCCTTGACCAGTACCTAGCAGAATTGCTATTAACTCGGCTGTAGCTAAAATTTTTGGGCCATGCGTTAACAGCCGCTCACGCGGACGCTCAGTCACAGGTATATCGGCAATTCTGAGGCTATAAGTCATAGACTAATACAGGGGAAAAATCATCATATATAGACTTATTCCTAGTTATCCCCTGTAATTCTGAAAACATCTAAAGATTTGACAGAATATTTAATTTTATCGTTTTTTTTGACTTTATCTACTGGTTTCTACTGATACATTTGTGTAGCCTTGAGCATATGATACGTGATTAAGAGTTGAGTGAGGGCAAGCGGGTAACTTTGGATTGTTTCTCCTGTTGTACCAGCGACTTTGCCTAACTCTGGGTTTCCTTCGCGATCGCATATACTCTTGAGATGAGGCATATCACCACAAATAATATGTTCTAACTTATTGACCTGTTCCAAAGTGGCATGACCATCTACTTCCAGAACATCAACTGGTTTGCTCATATCCCGATCTAATCCCAAGCGGATTGCTGACTCTAAATGACCATCGCCATAATTGATAATCTGGAGAAAATCTGGATGAGGAATTGTCGGACGCAGTACCAAACGTACATTTAGGTGTCCATTAATTTGCTCCACTTCGTCATTTGGAGGGTAAAAACTCACCACAATATCCGACCATTGACGTTGTGGACGGATAAATTGCTCAGAATCTGGTTCGCGTTTTCTAAGTTCTTCAAGCACTTGTTCTTCTGTATACCCTCGTTTTTGGGTATCCCGCTTGACTTTCCACTGAGCACGCACAGATTCAGGGGGAGCAAGGTAAACTTTCACATCGTAGGAGTCACGAGCACCACGAGTAGAATAACCCAGTAATCCCTCCACAATCACAAATTTATTTGGTTTTATATAAACTGGTGGCTCAAAGCTACCAGTTGTGTGGCTGTATACAGGTTTCAGAATTGGCTGTCCTGTCCTAAGTTGCGACAGGTGTTGCTGCATAATATCGAGATAGTTGCAGTCAGGATGAAGAGCAGTGATACCAATTTCAGCACGTTGCTTACGGTCGTACTTATGATAATCATCTGTACAAATAACCGTAACATTCTCCGGTCCAAGAACCTGAGCAATCCCCTTAGTCAGTGTTGTTTTCCCAGGAGCACTGTCGCCAACAATACCAAGAATTATAGGACGGCTCATAACTTCCCCTTCTGAAAATACAGTAAAGTTTAATTTTAAATTGTATGTTATCTTACTATTTTTCAACAAAAAATAGAAGATAGCTTAATCAAGAAAGTGATGAAATTTTGACATGATTACTAAAAATGAAGATATTTATCTTTAAGAAATATCTGCATCTATGTTTGTAACAAAATACTTTTATAAGTATTATATGCTGTTTTCCTGCACACTTTAGTTAGTAAAATTCTGAGAATAACGTCATGCAGCCAGTTGCTAAGCTGCATTGTTAAAATGACGAATCATACTGGTATTTCTATTGAAATTTGTATAAAATTATGAAATTTGAAAATTTCTGATAAATAGTTTTCAGGTGCGTTAGCTTAAGCTAACGCACCTGAAAGTAAATACCTTATCGGAGATACATTTTTTACCTAGTTTGTTGGAGAATGACAAACTGCATCGGTTCAAGATCTATGTGTACAAATAAGCATGGATTACCCGGATATGGGTGTTTTTCTACAGTAACGCTTCCCTCCTTACCGTAAAGAAACTTCATTGTGCCACCGTTTTTTTGGATGGTACTGTCTACAATCACGAAATCACTGCGTCGTTCAGTGGTGGAGGTGTTGTAGGCAATCAGAATCTCTTCACTATCTAAAATGCGAGAAAAAGCTAGGGTACAAGATTGTTCTGCTATCAACTTGGGTAGGTGTATTTGGACTTGTATAGCGATGGATAGCGTCATCCGCACCAACTAACTCGCCATACAAGAAAAACCAGCGTTTACCCAAGCGGTAAGCATATTCACGAATAGCTGAGCAAAACCGGGAAATTGTTAACTCTCCCATATGTTTGACTGCATCCAAGCGAAAGCTGTCAATATCTGCCTCACGCATCCAGTAACAATGGGCTTTGATGAGAATATCCTGAAGCTTTAGTCCATCTGGATCGTCATCGTTATTGAAGTCTTTGAGAGAGAAGAAATCGCCATGTTGAGTTTCTGGATAACCATCCCAATTGTTAATCTCACCTCGGCGATGATAGTAATTTTCGTTTCTTAGTTCTTTGGGAATTGGTCTGTCTTCTGGCCGCCATCCACCAAAAGGAAACTGCTGGTCATTGGAATAATGGTATGAGTCATGATTTGGGTAAAACCAGTTGTCTGCGGAATGATTAGCGACGACATCAAGAAATACTCGGATTTCCCTATGATGGGCTGCGTCTACTAGGTCGATCAGGTCTTGTTTTGTACCGAAGCGCGGATCTACATCCAGATAATTTTGAATGGAAAATACTCTTTTCTAGATACATCTTGCTTTACAACAGTAGTGAGAACTACTAAACAAAGCTTTTCTAGCTTTAATAGAATTACGGAAATTTAACTTATGCAGTTTCAGTTCTCCTTAGCAATTAGGAAAATATGTCAAATAAAACCTTAGGACTCGATGAAAATCTTTATGAGTACTTGCACTCAGTCTCATTGCGAGAGCCACAAGTATTAGTACAATTGAGGGAGGAAACAGCACAGCATCCACATAGCAGAATGCAGATTGCTCCAGAACAAGGACAATTTATGGCACTGCTGGTGCAGTTGATGGGAGCAAAGAAAACTTTAGATATAGGTGTTTTTACAGGTTATAGCTCTTTGGTAGTGGCGTTGGCATTGCCAGCTGAGGGTAAGGTTGTTGCTTGTGATGTCAGTGAGGAGTATACGGCGATCGCCCGGAATTATTGGCACAAAGCAGGAGTGGCACAAAAAATTGAACTACATATAGCCCCAGCGCTAGAGAGTCTGGATCGTTTCATAACTGCTGGAGAAGCAGGCACCTTTGATTTTGCCTTCATTGATGCAGATAAAAACAACTACGAGAACTACTACGAGCGTTCTCTACAACTTGTGCATCCAGGTGGGTTGATTGCGATCGATAATGTCTTACAGTCAGGACGAGTCGCAAATCCCCAAGAGCAAGATAAAATAACCAATAGTATACGCGCTTTTAATCAGAAACTGCATCATGATTCACGCATCGCAATAAGCATGGTGCCAATTGCAGATGGCTTAACATTAGCGCTGAAGCTTCATTAATTCATAGAATGTCTGGACGGCAGCTGCGTCAAATTACGGTGATTCTAAGATCTCGATCACCAAAATCTCATATCTCGTTTGCTACACTTGTATAAGCAAACATTTAGTTTGCTCCTCACACCACACTCTAGCTCTCTTGTTCGTTAATGACAAGAGGGCTATTTCTTTACTAGACCTCTCCAAAAATGGCTATGAAACCAATACCCCGCGCTTGCACTAAAAATCATTTTTGGAGAGGTGTACTGGCAAAAAGTTTAGTTATGCATTCGATCTCCAGAAAACGAATAGTTTCAGCAAAAGCATAATTAACGGTAATCCGAAGTGTCAATATTAGTTATCAGGCAGAGGGGCACAGTTAAAAATTTCCAGTACGTGCCTGCAAAACTGTTTAAGTTTTTCTCCAATCTGTGGCGAAGGCAAAGATGTTCCCACAAAACTCCAGTTTTCGACTGTGGAAATTCGCCACTGTTCACCAAGATGGCTGAAACCAGCAACTTCTACGCCAATTGCACGACGTGAATCGTTTAAAAGGTCTTGATAAAAACGGATTTGTATTAATATACTGCGGCTTTGCCATGATTTACTGACCCCAGGGAAGTGAAAGCCGATGTCTATGGAATCTGGATCGACTAACTCTCTGGTTTGGGGATCGTTTTTCCAAGGTTTGAGATCTGATCTAGCATCTGGAAACTCAGATTTGAATAAATTAACTACGGTAGCAATCTTGCTGGCGAATTCAAGGTTTGTTGCCATCTCAGCTGCGTTCACGAAAACACTCCTATGTCGCTATTTCACCAGGGGTGTGAGGGAGAGACGGTTTTTGTCATAGTATATATATGTTAAGCAATTGTACTCAAATTTTGACGAAAATAACATCAAAATGTACCTTTAACAGAAAAAATTGTATGAAGATACAAGATTTTCAGCAAATCCGTCTTAAATAAGAACGATGTGATACGCCAGCGATCTAAAATGACACTGATCATTGATAAATAAAATAAGTTTAGCTTATGGCGCGTCAACGCTCAATTTTGTCATTATTTCTGGTATTGGTGGCAACCTTTCTGATTAGTTGTGGTGGTCCTGGTGTCGCAACACCACCTCCGACATACACACAAGAAAAACTGGCGAAAATTCAGGAATACGTTCCTGAGATTCAGGCTGTACAAAAACGCTCACAAGAACTGCAAAGGCTCATCCAAACAAAACAGTGGGTGAATGTTGGAAACTTCACACACGGTCCTATGGCAGAAGCAAGGCTGTCAATGAACTATGTCACATCCAATCTGCTATCCAAAGACCAACCAGCAGGGCGTGAGTTAGTGCGTGATTTATTAGATAAGCTGATAAAAATCGACAAAGCCGCTGAAGTTGGTAACATTAATGGTGCCTTGAATAGTTCTTTCGCTGCTTTCGCAGACATTGACAAATTCTTAGATCTGGTTCCAACAAACAGCAGCCCGTCGTCAGAAGAAAGCTAAGCGTGATAGGCTGAAGAGGAAGATAGGGAGTGAGGGAAAAAGGAATTTGGGAGTGTGCGAGTTAGGGAAAAGAATTTTTGAGCATTAACTTTTGCCTTCCTTCGTTCTTTCCCTCCTTCCCTTCCTCGCTCTTGTTGTACCCCCCACTTCCCCATGTTGTGTCTGTTGTGTTGTAGAAACAATGACTCATGTAGTTATCATTGGTTGCGGCGTGGTTGGGGCAGCAATCGCCTATGAACTTAGTAAAGTAAACAGGCTAAAAATCACAGTTGTTGACCAACAACCACCAGCACTTGCTTCTACAGGAGCAGCATTGGGTGTTTTGATGGGTATCATCAGCCAAAAAACCAAGGGGAAGGCTTGGCAGATGCGACGAACAAGTATCCTGGCTTATGAAACTCTGATTAGTGAACTAGAAGCGCTCACAAATCGTAAAATTCACTTCAATCGTCAGGGAATCCTCATGCTGCTACCTGAACCTTCTATGTCTTGCTTAGAAAAAGAAGATGAGGAGATCTCGCGATGGGAAAAGTTGCAAGAAATTCGCCAATCTCAAGGTTTTTCCCTAGAAATTTGGGATACTGATAAACTCAAGCAAGTTTGTCCTCAGGTTAATCACGAAAGGATGGTGGGCGCTGTTTACTCTGCGTGCGATCGCCAAGTTGATCCCACTTCCCTCACCTTAGCTTTGATTGATGCTGCAAAGCATAACGGTGTTGATTTCAAATTTGGTGTTCAGGTTTTGGCTATCGAACCCCAGCCGTTGTCTCCTTCTCAAGAAAGAGGTTCCGAAAAATATTGCAACCAACTTCAGACGACAGACGGAAAGATTACAGCTGATTGGTTTGTTGTCGCGGCTGGGTTGGGTTCTTCTTTATTGAGTGCGCAATTAGAGCAAATGGTTGATATTCGCCCTGTGCTAGGACAAGCTTTGTGTCTTCGCTTAGGACATTCTCTTGGAAACTGCGACTTTCAACCGGTGATTACAGGTGATGATGTGCATATTGTCCCCATCGGTGGTGGGGATTACTGGATAGGTGCAACGGTTGAATTTGCGAGCAACAAAGATGAAATTATCGCTGATAAAGAACTGTTGGAGTTGGTTAGACAACAAGCGATCGCCTTTTGCCCAGGCTTAGCAACAGCGACAACTATCCGTACTTGGTCAGGATTACGTCCCCGTCCTGAAGGACGTCCAGCACCTGTGATTGGTAAACTGCCTGGATATAATAACATCCTCCTTGCGACTGGACATTACCGCAATGGCGTTTTACTTGCACCAGCGACAGCTTACGCAATTCGTGAGATGATTATTCCTAATTAATCATAATTGTTCATCTCATCTTAATCTGAGGATAAACAGTCGTGATTGAAAAAACAAAATCTACCTACGAGGTTCCCAATAAGTCCATTCATCTCAGGTTGGTTTAATTACTTAGTCAGAAAACGATCTCACTCGCTAGCCCTCCTTTGAATTAAGCGGAGGGGATGGGGGTGAGGTGAAACCAATGCTCAATATCAATAACAAATTTCTTTCTTTTTTTCTTAACACCTTTGTTTAAAACTTTTCATTTGTAAATTAAAATGCCAATAACAGAAAAAAAAATTCAAGTCGGCTCCTTAGAATGGTTTTACCGGGAAGCAGAATCTACTGGTAGAACTGAGTTACTTCCTGTTTTACTGCTACATGGTTTACCATCACAAAGTTACAGTTGGCGCAATATTCTGCCAGCTATGGCAAACCAAGGAACAAGAGCAATAGCCCCTGATTGGATTGGCTCTGGTTTTTCTTCCAAACCAGACAAAAGAGATTTCGCTTATACACCTGATGCTTTTGTGACAGCTTTAGAAGGATTTATAAAATCCATAGAACTTGAACGTTTTTCTTTAGTTGTGCAAGGCTTTTTAGGTTCTGTTGGTTTACAATATGCCTTGCGTCATCCAGAACAAATTGCCAATATAACCATACTTAACACACCAATTTCCAGTCAGGCGAAGTTACCCTGGAAAATTCAACAAATGGGATTACCTTTTGTTGGTGACATGATAACTCAAGATCCGCTCCTAGTTGATAGGACTTTAGAAGGTGGCTGTCGTTACGTCATTACAGAAGAACATTTAAATGTTTATCGTAAACCCTTTTTGAAAAGTTCTGCTCCTGGAAGAAGTCTCCTAGCAACTATCCGTAATTTGCAGTTGCATTCAGCCATGACAGAAATCGAATTAGGCTTTAAAGAATTGCACCAAGAAATTTTAATCCTCTGGGGAATGATAGATCCTTGGCTACCTATAAATATAGCTCAAGATTTTGTAAATTCCCTGGAAAAAGGGAGTTTGATTAAACTTAACAATGTTGGTCATTATCCTCAAGAACATTATCACGAAACAATTCTTGAAGATCTTTTGCCTTTTGTGCGTGTTAAAGATAGTGATTAATAATGATAGCTATTGAACTTAAAAAGTGACATCACTTTTAGATCTTCTTAAGATTTCAACATTTGTAGAGTAAGCATTTTATGCTCATCTGTTTTGCAATTCGTTAAATAACCAGAGTTAAGTTTCATAAATCAGATAGGATTTCTATAGCACCTTTACATTATTTACGTGTGCCTAAAATCCATTGATGGAGAAAAAAAATTATGGCTTATTCCTGGTTTAAGGCTTTTCACATTGTGGGTATAGTTGTTTGGTTTGCTGGTTTGTTCTACCTCGTGCGTCTTTTCATCTACCATGTTGAAGCCAACCAAGAACCGGAACCAGCGCGCACAATACTGAAAAATCAGTATCAGATAATGGAAAAGCGTCTGTACAATATCATCACAACTCCAGGGATGCTGGTTACAGTCGCAATGGCGATTGGTTTATTAACTACGGAACCAGATGTTCTCAAAGAAGGATGGTTACACATAAAACTCGGATTTGTTGTCCTTTTACTTGGCTATCATCATTACTGCAAGCGTTTGATGAAGCAGTTAGCCCAAGACACGTGTAAATGGAATAGTCAGCAGCTCAGAGCCTTAAATGAAGCACCTACAGTTATGTTAGTGGTGATTGTATTACTAGCTGTGTTCAAAAACAATCTACCTACAGATATCACAGCTTGGGGTATTGTGGCCATGATTATTGCGATGGTGGCGACAATTCAGCTTTACGCGAGAAAACGCCGTAAAGATAAGGAAAAGCTGACAACAGAAATGGTGCAGCAGCAAAGCAGCTAAATAACCCAGCAGACACGCTGCGCTAACACTAACTGTGGGTTTTGTACTTACACACACCCTAGGCTAATGACTAGCCTCTCACCAAAGAGATACACAGTCGCGTTCATCGCGGCGCTGTTTGAGCATACTACCCTCAATTATACATACAAACAAAGCCTGCTTCGGCAGGCTTTGTTTGTATGTTCAGAAACCATACCTTATACAAGGTGATTATAAATACTTATCTCTTATACTTTATTCAAACATTATATATATATAAATTAAATAAAATTTAAGTGAAGGTTTTTTTTAAAAAAGTTATTTTTGTTAAAGTCATGATTAGGGATGTATCTACAGCTAAAAACTTTAAAGCTGTGGTTATTACTGGTTGAAGTTATTTTTTCTATACTAATTGATATATTTACTTACGAAATATCCCTAGGACGGTATTTACTTAATGAAAATTATTTATTTTAGTCAATTTTTAACAATCTGGTTATTTGTAGAATTCTTGCTGACCCTAAGCTTATCTGCTCACGCTCAGCAAAAATTTGAAGCGAGAAGCGGCACTTTAGCAAAACGGCTGATATCGCAGCAGAATTTTATACCACCAAGACAAGGTAAGCCAAAAGATACCTCTGGTGCAGGTTCCCGCAGTAGACTTATATGTTCTAAACAAGATGATCCAATTCAACCTTTAATGTTAAAGCAAAACCATCAATTAAAATTCCAGGAGCGTCCAACGAGACTCGTCAGTATACCGAAAACGTCAGCACATCAAGTTGTGTTGATGTTTCCGAATAAAACAGGTAAATCTAATCAAAGAGAATTTATACCAATAAACACTGATAGTAGATTTGTTGATTTTACACAGTCAAAGCAAAAACAGCCTTTAGCAGAGGGCAAAAATCACCAATGTTTTTCTATGGTTATTTGTGGAGAAATTGTACAACTAGACTTGCGTCTGAATAGTTAAAGTGATAAGGTTTAGTTAAACTCTTGGCGAAGTATTTGCTCAATTAATGCCTGATTATCTGAGCTTTCAGCTTGTTTGAGATACTCAAGAGCAATCTGTCCGACCGCAGGTTCCTGACGCGAAATAGCAACTAACAGCTCTACAGTTTGGTAAAGTTGAGCTTTTTCAGATTGCCTATGAGTGACTATTGGCAAAGTCACTGCAGCAATAGCAAATCCAATCATCGGGGGAACAACAGGAATCCACCAACCTTGTAAAAAAGCTAGGTAGGTAATTCCTATAAGTCCTCCCTCCGCAATAGCAACGCTAGTAACTATAGATTTAGGTGACTTTATTTGCCAAGCTAGCGCAGTTCCCACACCACACCAAAGCAAAATCCAAAGCCACTCCACTGGTTTCGAGCAAACTTTTAGCAGGGGTCGCCCAGAGAGCGCACCACTCAAAATCATGCTAGTGATATTGGCGTGAATCATCACCCCTGGCATTTGTTTTAGAGAAGCAAAATTATGACTGCTATAGGGTGTTTGAAACATATCCTTGACGCTCTGGGCAGTCGAGCCAATGAGGATAACGCGATCGCGCATCTTGTTTTGTGGTATCTTATTTGCTAACAAATCTATTATTGAGAAAGTCTCAAAGTTTTGCTCTGTACCATGAAAGTTAAGCAAAACTTGATACCCTCCAGCATCAGCCTGGACATAGCCACCATCATTGGGTTGAAAGGGAACAAGCACTGCTTTGCCAAGCTGAATTTGGTCGCGATTGTTGGTCTGAGGTTGAGGGGTGATACCTTCAGCTTCTAGATAGCGAAGTGCTAGCTGCAAACCAAGATTAAGGTGTAATGAAGAGTTTTCCAGTTGAACTGAAAGCAACGCTCGACGCAACTTGCCATCTGCATCTAAAACCTGATCAGCAAGACCAACCTGACCTAATTGGGCTAAAGTTGGTGGTGGAGCCACCTGACTACCCACTGCCTTTTCAATACCAATTAGATTCTCAGTTGTTTTATAAACTTCTACTAATTCCTGATGACCAGGTTCTATCGGGAAATCTCGAAACAAATCCAGCCCGATCGCTCTAGGTTTATAGCTTTTTATTGTCCGGATTGCTTGAGCAATCACCTGATCCGACACAGGAAATTGACCTATTTGCTTAATATCTGGCTCATCAATTGTAATTATAGTAATACGGGGGTCAACTGCTGCTGGAGGACGCGCCTGAAAAAACCAATCTAGCATTGACCACTCCATCCTTTGTAGTAGTCCGGTCAAACATACAAGAATCACAAAACTGGCAACTCCCCCACCAATACATCCCATCCAACACTTACTCAGACGTAGCTTTTGGGCTTTTCGTTTTGCTGCTTTGCGTGCGTTTGCTAATATTCGATTCGCTTGTTGGGCAGCAAGTACGGCAAATTGAGCTTTTTCTCGTTCAATTTGTCGTGCGTGTTTTTCTACAGCTAAATCGGTTTCAACTTGTCGCTTTGCCAGTTCCTGACTAGAACCCAGAAAGCGATAATCTAAGTCACTGAGCCTTTTATTTTTGGACCAAGCTAATGCTTGTTGCAATTCTATCCCCACCAAAAGTTGGGACTCATCTTTCTGATTTGAAGTCATCCAAGCTTTAAAGCGTTGCGCGTAAGGGCGCAAATGTTCCATTTGTAGAGCAACCCATTCTGAATTAAAGACTATTTGATAGATTGGGTTTTTCACCCTCAGATATCCCTGATCGTTGATCACCAAACCTGACAAAAGAAGTTCAATCTGTTCTCGACTATCATTGGTTAGTATGTCTTCCCCAGCCAGAATTTGTTGATATATTCCCAAGTTACGCCCTGCGACTTGCTCATTAGCGAGCAGGCGATCACTAATCGTCCGCAAGTGTTCTGGCTGATCCTGAGATTCCCACTTGTGGATTATACGTGATTTCACAATACTTTCTACCCAAAAAGCCTCAGTCCCAGGGGGAACGATCAGCCTTTGACTCACTGAATCTTGACTTGAACTTTGTACCAAATGACACAGTTTTTGTGTCAGAAAAGGTTGTCCCCCTGTCCAAGATAAGATTTCTCTAAGAATTGTCTGAGCATTACCTTGCTCAATTGCTAATCCTTTTACCAATGGCTCCACTTCACTCAGTGTAAAACCATTCAGTTCTATAGCTTTTCCAATATTAAAAGGAGTTCGCTTTGGATTTTGAATTAAATCTGATGGTGTTGTTACTCCAAAAATGACAAACGTAATACGATTATATTCTGGATCGACTGCTCTGCGATTGTAGCAAAACCGAATGAACGCAAAAAAGTCATCAACAGAAAAATCAAGGCTCTTGATACTATCAACTTCATCAATAAAAATAAACAGTCTTTCTTTTGGAAATTGAACTAACAGGACTTCAGAAATAAACCGGCTTAGCCTTTGAAGTACAGAGAGATCTTCCTGCTCTCGCCACCAAGCTTTTAAGTTAAATTTTCCTAAAAGCTTGAAACCCAGCCATAACTCAGCAACAACTCCCTTATACCACTGCTCTGGGGTAATATTTTCACAACCAATGTTGGTCATATCCACAGTCGTGCATTTAAAGCCATCTTGTTGTAAGCGATGCCGAGTTCTAACTAGAAGCGAGGACTTGCCCATTTGCCGAGAGTTAAGAACGTAGCAAAATTCACCTTCTTTGAGAGCTTCATAAAGTTGCTTGTCAGCCTGTCGTTCTACATAGCTAGGAGCATTAATGGTTAGACTACCACCGACTTGATATGTGTAACGGTTCATTTGATAATCTGAAGGTGTAGTAGACTGAAGATCTCAGCAGTCAATTATACTAAAGCGCACGCTTGACTTAATGAAATTATTATAATATACCAAGAAAAACAAAATATTATTAGCGTAAAACTTGAATGAAATTTTAGTTCACGTTTTCCTTTTTTATCTTCTATGTATTTTGTTTGTCAAGCTTATACTTCTTGGAGTGTATTTGTTCAGTTATGTCCATAAGTCTCCCAGCTATTGTTGTAAAAATAAGTAATTTCAAAGAGCTATAGCAGCGTTTTAGTTTATAGAAAAATGTGTTGGCAGATACTGTCTATAAGTCAATAATGGCTGGATCATACGAAAACATTCTATGTTATAAGCAACTAACACCATCAGTTTTAGGAGCAAACATGAGGACAAATACAATATTAAGTGTTTTTAGTATGTTGAGAGTATTCTAATTAGAAACATAAATTAGCAAATAAAGAGAGTAAATATATGTATCTCAGGGTATATTCAGAGTCAATAGATAAATCTAAGTAAAAAGGTATGCTGCTTGGTGGTACTGTCTGAATCATGTACTTTCGTCGATTTATCAGCTAAAGTTCTACATATTTTTCTTATCCTTAGGATGATTTATCAGCAAGGACGATAGGAAAGCCCATTCTTTATGGGGACGATACTAAATATCTATGATGTTGCACTTCATAAAAGAGAATATCATCCCACCCACAAATAGAACTGAGGGCTTCTGATGAAATGGAACTACTAAAAACTTATCATTGGGCATTTGTACAAAATTTTCCATATACCTGGTGTTTTGTCGCATTCATTCTGCTGGGTTGTAAAGATTTTGCATCCGAAAGTTCTACAGTATTTTCAGGATACACAAACCAATCAAAACTAATGCTATAAACCACCAAAGTAAAGTCTTTACTGCTCCACATCATGGGTATTTCAAATAATTCTGTATAAAGAACAACTTTTGACTATCGTGCTTATTGATACTAATGATTGATGACTCAAATTTCTTAGCGAAAATCTAGGGAATAATTTATTTTTTCTAAAAAATAGATTGATGAAGTAAGTAAATTACCTACTTTTATTACTTTTCCCACTATTTCATTTTGAAAGTAGTTATTTGAGGTAGCAATTATAAGATAAAAGAATCATCTTAATTCAATTATAAAATTAAGCAGGTTGATTGTCTAACAAAGATACGATGCTGTATGATAAATAACCAAGATAGGTACTTGCCAATAAAATGATATATGCTGTATGATGAGCGGAAACGCAACAAGGTTTGAAAAATTATTGGAATCTGTTATCAGAAAAGTTTTTGAGATGATTCCGTTCGAAAGAAGAAAATTAAAAAACTAAGTTTGAGATATTGTAGATATACTTTGAAAATGGCTTAGCTGTAACTTTCTGAGTGACCAAAAAATAAGTGGCGAATTCTTTAGATATTCAGTTCGCAAGAATTGGTAGCTTATTGCCTACTAAGGCTGATAAAATGTGGTATCAAGTGTATTCTCCTATAAACACATTTTAGGAGAGGTTATGATGACTACTAGCCTGTTAATTACTAACTAGCAATTTGAGTTCAAGATTCAAATATCCCTGGTTTCGGTTACATTTATCTATATGTTCAAAAACTCGTCACAAAGCAGGCGTCGTTTTTTGTACATTGGTCTATCAGGTTTGACAGGAGCCACTGCTCTGGCAGCGGTGAAAAATAGTAACCCAATGTACTTAAGGCATGCATTAGATAACCCAAAAAGAGATTTTCAAGTAGCGGGACTTGCTTCCTTAAACAAGCGTGCGGCAGCAAAAGGACTAATTTATGGAGTCGCCTGTGGACAAAATGTTCTTGTGTCAGACAAGATTTTTCAGGCTAACGTTGTTCGCCAGTGCGGTATCCTGACACCAGAAAACGAGCTCAAGTGGCAATTTGTGCGACCTCGTCCAGACGTGTTTGACTTTAGTAAAGCAGATTGGATAGCTGGATTTGCCCGCGCTCATAATATGCTTTTTCGAGGACATGCTTTAGTCTGGCATGAGCAACTACCTGACTGGTTCAAGGAAGTCGTTAACCGCCAAAATGCAGAAAAATTTTTTGTGGAACATATTACAACTGTAACTAAACACTACGCGGGTAAAATACACTCTTGGGATGTGGTGAATGAGGCTATTAAACCAGATGATGGACTAAAATCAGGTTTACGACAAACTCCGTGGCTCAAGTTTCTAGGTCCAGATTACATAGAGCTTGCCTATCGAGTTGCGGCGGAAGCTGATCCCAAAGCCATGTTGGTCTACAACGAGAATGGACTGGAGCATAATGGTTCTGAATATGAAGCGAAAAGAACTGCTGTTCTGAAACTTCTAGAACGTCTGAAATCTAGAGGGACACCGATTCATGCTCTGGGTATTCAATCTCACTTGTTAGGTCAGGCTTCCTTGAATCCCAAAAAACTACGAAATTTTCTGTCTAACGTGGCGAGTCTTGGTCTGAAGATTATCATTAGCGAACTAGATGTAACAGACCAAAAATTACCTTTGGATACCGTTGTGCGCGATCGCATTGTCGCTGCTAAATACGAAGACTATCTTTCGGTAGTGCTAGATGAGCGAGCAGTGATTGCCGTCTTAACTTGGGGATTGAGCGACAGATACTCTTGGCTTTCAACGTTTGGTTCCCGTTCAGATCGTGCACCAGTACGTCCTTTGCCACTCGACTTAAACTTCAAATCCAAACTGGCATTGAATGCGATCGCAAGAGCGTTTGATAAAGCCCCGAAACGTTGACCAAGAACCTTTATGGTGGATGTAAAAATGTGGTTGAAGACCAGTTGTGGAATTTTTCTGAAAGCCTTGCATTGTGAATCAGCGCGATCTTGGGGTTTCCACGCCAGGTGGCACCGTCCTTGGGAACCCCAACCCCCTTCGGCTATGCCTATGGCTGACGCCACGGCTATCGCCGTATGCGCAAAGCGCACGCCTTACGGCGAACGCGCAGCGTCTCCGTTCGCGAAGCGTGTCCGAAGGACATAGGAGATACGGCATGTCTGAGCGCAGATCGCCCGAGAGCGGGAGACAAGGACTACGCCGTGCTGTCTCACCAGATACCTGGCCGTCGGGAAAACGCCACATGCTAACTCCTGCCCAGACGCTCTTGCAAGAAGCCGGGAAACCCTAGTCGAGCAGTGGCTCCCCTCCCGCAGCCGGTTGTCGTCACCTCCTGCGCCGTGCTAGCTCCCTCCGGGAACGCCCGTCGCCTCTGTCGGGAAACAAAGACTGCAGCGCTGGATTAACCGCAACGCACTGGCTCCCCATGAGCGACCTCCGTTAGGGTTTCCCGACAGTCGCGCATCTGTCCGCCCTTGCCAGTACTGGCGTCCGGGTTTCCCGACTTGTAGACGCCAACCAGAAGGCGCACCCGTTGGGTAGCGACGGGCGTTCCCGTAAGGGTGAAGTGTTGCAAATTTAATTGCCTATTCAATTCAAATTATGGGACAGATGCTTGCTAATCCACAAATTGTAGTGATTCGACCTCATGGTTCTTTAAATGCTACAAAAGCTTTGGATTTTGAGCAGCAGCTAACAACAGCAATTGAACAACGTCATTGTTCCATCTTGTTAGTAGATTTCAAGCAAGTAGAATCTTTAGACAGTGCTGGATTGATGGCTTTGATAGCTGCTCTGAAGAAGGCTCAAAGCTTAAGTCGGCGCTTGAGTGTTTGCTGTGTTTCGCCCACAATCAAACTCATTTTTGAACTGACCCAACTTGAGCGGGCTTTTGAGATCTTTGAATGTCAATCTGAATTTACGCGCACTTACGGCTTGAAGCTATGAGTGTGGGTGAAAACTATTTCAACAATATAAAAGGAACTATCTAAAATGCAAAAATTTGATGAAATTTCCTTACTCGGAACAAGGTTTCATAAAATTAAAGTTAATGAGCTGATCGAGTACGCTGTCCAAGCCGCAAAACTAAAGAAGAAAACAATCATAGGTCATGTCAATACTCGGGCAATGAATTTTGCCTACGAACTGCCTTGGTATAAAGACTTTCTCAATAAATCCGATTTAGTTTTCTGCGATGGATTTGGTGTTCTCTTAGGAGCAAAACTCTGTGGTGGCTGTGTTGATTCATCTCATCGCATGACCTGTCCAGATTATATAGAAGATTTTGCCAGAGCTTGCGATCGCGAAAATGTTTCCTTGTTCCTACTTGCTGGTGAGCCAGGAACCGTAGATCAAGCGATCGCTAAGCTCAAAGTGATTGCACCGAATTTAAGAGTCAAAGGACATCATGGTTATTTTGACAAGTCTGGTGAGGAAAATGAATTTGTTATCCAACAAATCAACCAATTCAAACCAGATATCTTGTATATTGGCTTTGGAATGCCGTTACAAGAACGTTGGATTCTCAATAATTCAGAAAAAATAGAGACAAAAGTTTTTCTCCCTCTTGGGGCATGTCTTGATTTTTATTCTGGTACTGTCTCCAGAGGTCCACGCTGGATGACTAGTAGTGGTCTAGAGTGGTTAACAAGATTAGCTACACAACCAAAACGTTTGTGGAAACGTTATGTACTGGGTAATCCGTTGTTTTTTTATCGAGTCCTACAGCAACAGTTGATGAAATTGTTCAGAAAACGCTCTCGAACCTCATCCCAATATTAAACTGATACGTGTATATATTACACTTTTTTTACGTTCTCAAGTATCAAGAGTTGAGAGTACTCCGAATTCTGATTACTTGATAAACTCAAAAAGGAATGTGCTCAATATAACACTTGAAAAGGTTCCATCTAGCCAGGAAATTTATTTTGTAAAGTGCAACTACAGGGGTCAAAACTATCGTGGCAGCATATAAATCTTTATCAGTTACAGAGTTCAAGCCAGATTTAAGGTCGGCAAATGGCACCAGGATACAGAAAGGATTAACCAGCAAGTTTCTGCGCGTTGGAACACTTAGTTGTACAGATGTATTGTTTTTGAGCCTCGCATGGAAGTTGGCAGTCTTTTATGGTACTCCATTAGATTCGCCTTGGACACAAAAAGTCTCTTTTCTACTACTGATTTTGGCAGTCGAAATAGGCGTGATTGCCACTAAAGGACTATACAAATCAGGCATCAATCGTCGTAACTATCTTGGTCTGATCAAAGCAGTCACACTATCAGATCTTTTACTGTTGATGATTGCCTTTCTCTACGAACCGGAGAGTTACATCTCGCGCTCAACTTTTCTACTTTTTTGGTTGTTGTCTGTTGTTTTCGTCTGTACTGGTCGCTTGATCTGTGATCTAGCTACTAAATTACTTCGTAGTAGAGGAGCAATTCGCCATACCGTTTTTTTGATTACAGACCCAGAAGACAAAGACAGCCATATTCGATTAATAGAGAAAGAGAATTGCTACACCATACACAGAATTGCTGATTCCAGCAGTTTGCATCTGATGAACCGAGAAACAACCTTTGAATATCTACGCACACAAGGCATAGAAGAGGCTTTTGTTTCTTGGAACGCCATTAAGAATCGTCTCTATGTTTGCTGGCGTTTCCAAACAGCTGGCATTACCCTACGAATACTGCCAACAGAGGGTCAAGTTCGTCACCCCAAATCCGTATTTTGGATGATTGGTGAAGTTCCTTGTATGACGATTCCTGCACCCATCATTGCAGGCAGCGATTTTTGGGTAAAGCGGAGTTTTGATCTTTGTTGTTCAACAATATTGTTACTTTTGCTGTCTCCTGTCTATGTAGTGATAGCTACACTGATTAAGTTAGATTCTTCAGGACCGGTGTTCTTCCAGCAAAATCGAGTTGGTTTGCATAGTAAGAGTTTCAAGATTTGGAAATTCCGCACAATGGTTGCCAATGCAGAAAAGTTGCAAGCAAAGCTAGAAGCAAAGAATGAAATCAAGGATGGGGTTCTTTTTAAAATGAAAGACGATCCTCGGATCACACGGATAGGCAAATTCCTACGCCGTTACAGTTTAGACGAACTGCCCCAGCTGTTTAATGTTTTCCTTGGAGAGATGAGTCTAGTTGGTCCGCGTCCTCTGCCTATGAGAGATGTAGAAAAATTCAAAACAAAGCATTTTATCCGACAAGAAGTTTTACCCGGTATTACAGGATTATGGCAGGTGTCTGGTCGCTCGGATATCGATAATTTTGAAGATGGGGTAAAATTAGATCTATCTTACATAGAGAATTGGTCTGTATTGTTGGATCTGCAAATTTTGCTGAAAACTGTCAAGGTAGTTTTTAGTAAGGCAGGTGCCTACTAAGTATTTCATGAAACTACCGCCACCAAAGTATCAGCTTGGTGGCGGTTTTTGGTCTGATCAAATTTTACGGAATTTTGGTAAACCTAGTATGATGTACCTAAAGAGTGTTGACACATGTGGACATCAGAGATTGTCATGAAATTTGAATGTAGTGATTGTCTAGAAGATAGTATTCGTAATCGTGGTTAATACTTAAAGGTTTGTAGTAATTAACTTGAATGTTATTTGTGAAAGTATTGCCTCACAAAACATACCTTTCTTACTTTTCCCACTTAATGAATAAAACAGCAAACTTTACAGTATCTTTAAAGATAAAACTCTAAAAATGCTTGAAACTACTTAAAAATAAAGTTATAGTTTTGGTGATTATTATGCCAGCTTAACAAAAGCATGTCAAAATAGATAGCAATAGTCAAATAATTTATGGATCAATGGCTAATATTTCAGTACACAAACGATCAGTTTTGTGTACGTATGATAAAGCTAAAAATATAATATTTGATGAGTTGCAAAGATAGCCTATACTATGAAGCTAATGTGTTTATATAATTAAATTGAATTCATTAGCTCACAACTCGTACTGAACTATGATTAGGGAACTTCTATGGAGACTAGAGGCTATCAAGAAGAAGTAGAAATTCAAAAATACTGGCTGGTTCTGAAACGCCGTTGGCCAATTGTGGTAGGAGTCCTTCTAGCTTCGATAGGATTCTCGTCGTTTCTTATATTCCTGCAAAAACCGGAATATCAGGCGAGTGGAATGCTTCTTTTTAAATCAGATCGAACCTCGTCGCTGACAAAAGTGGGAGAAAAGATAGGCGATCTTGAATCTTTAATGCGGGAGGGTAATCCTCTAGAAACACAAGCTGTTATTTTGAAATCAGAGCCAATCTTAAAACAGGTTATTGATACTCTAGGGTTAAAAGATAAAAAAGGAAACCCCCTGGGTCCGGAGTCGCTTCAAATCAAGGTTGAACCAATTGTAGGTACAGATGTACTGAAGGTTTCCTACACTTCAGGAAATCCCGAATTGACAGCGTCAGTGGTGAATCAGGTGATGAAATCATATGTAGCAAAGAACATTGAGTTTAATCGAACTCAAGTCGTTGCTGCGGGTGAATTTATCAAAAAGCAAATACCACAGGCTCGAGCAGAATTAAACCAGGCAGCAGAGGCATTACGTGAGTTTAAAACTCGCTATAAGATTATCGAGCTTTCAGAAGAGGCAAGCGCCGCTGTTCAAAATGAGGCTAGCATAGATGAGCAAATCAACCAAGCTAAGGCAGCGCTTGCAGATACGAGTGCTCAGGAAGAAAAAATCCGCAGTCAACTGAATTTGGCAGGTTCTCAGGCTGTAGAAATTACTTCCATAAGTCAGATACCTGGCGTACAGGAAGTTTTAAGTGAGTTACAAAAGGTACAAACTAAACTAGCAAATGACGAAGCACGCTACACCAGTGATCATCCAGCTATCACTGAGCTAAAAAATAAAGAAATAACTTTAAATGCTTTATTACAACAGCGGGTTGAACAGGTTTTAGGACCATCTGGAGTTAAGCAAGTTTTAGGAACTCAACGAAACGTTGCTCCTGGTAAATTGCAGATAGGGCAAATAAAGGAAAATCTGACGAGTCAATATGCACTGATACAAGCGCAACGCCGGGGTCTGGAAAGCAAGATACAAGAATTGTCTAATATTCAAGGAAGTTATAAGCAGAGACTTTCTGCCCTACCAAATTTAGAGAAAAAGCAAGGAGATTTAGAGCGAAGGTTATCTATCGCCCAAAAGAACTACGAAAATCTTGTCAGCAGACTACAGGAAATCGAAGTAGCAGAAAAGCAAACTGTTGGCAATGCTAAAGAAATTCAACCGGCTCAGGTTCCCAAAAAACCATCTGTCTCGAAAATAACATTCCTTTTAGCAGGAGGCAGTGTATTTGTCGGGTTATTACTCGGTACAGCAGCTGCATTCTTTGTAGACTTGATAGATAGAACCTTGAAAACGGTTAAGGAAGCAGAGACATTTTTCGGTTATACTTTGCTGGGATTAATTCCTAGGTTTGAATCAAAGAAGACATCATCTCCTGTTAACTTGATGTCAGACAAAGCCTCCGCCCGAATTATTGTAGCAACCTCTCCTCGTTCAGTGGTTCATGAAGCTTATCAAATGCTCCAGGCAAACCTGAAGTTCATTAGCCATAGAAAAGTTCGCACCATTGTAGTCACCAGTTGTGTACCTGGCGAAGGAAAGTCAGAAGTTTCGGCCAATTTAGCAGCAGTATTGGCTCAGGCGGGACGGCGAGTTCTCCTAGTCGATGCAGATATGCGTAAACCATCGCAACATCACTTGTGGGGTCTGGTAAACTCAGTCGGTTTAAGCAATGTGATTGTTGGTCAGGATCAACTTCCGCAAACTGTGCAAACAGTGACAAAAGAGTTATCAGTCCTCACAGCTGGAGTGCAACCTCCAAATCCCCTTGGGTTGCTTGACTCTGAGCGCATGGCCACTCTGATTGAAACGTTCTGCGATCGCTACGATGTGATCGTGTTTGATACTCCTCCTTTAGCTGGTACTGCTGATGCAGCAGTTTTAGGAAAAATGGCAGATGGAGTATTGCTGGTTGCTCGACCAGGTGTTGTGGATTCAGCAAGCGCCACAGCAGCAAAATCGTTGCTGGGACGTTCAGAGGCTAGGATTTTGGGAATGATTGCCAACGCTGTAAACTTGAAGCAGGAATCTGGCAATCACTTTTACTATTCAAACGTTCGAGGAGAGCAGGATGTAGTAAAAACTGGAATGGGGAATGAACAATGGGTGTACAAGTAAACTTGATGGTCAATACAGACCAAGCAGAATCTTCTCATGGTCTTTGGCAGCTGATTAAGGAAGACTGGATCGCCCACGGACGTGATTGGACTAAGCCTGGATTCCGAGCAGTGGCTATTCACCGTTTTGGAGTTTGGCGGATGAAGATAAAACCCCTACTATTGCGAGCGCCTTTGAGCATTCTCTATCGAATGCTATTTCGCAAGGTTCGGAATCATTACGGAATAGAGCTACCCTACTCTGTGGAACTTGGTCGTCGCGTGATTGTTGAACATCAAGGAGCAATAGTCATTCACGGAGACTGCTCGATTGGAGATGAGTGTATTATTCGCCAAGGAGTTACTTTAGGCAACCGTTACCTGGATCGCCCGCTTGATGCACCGAAATTGGGTAAACGTGTCAATGTCGGTGCTGGTGCGAAAATCTTTGGCAACGTCAGTATTGGAGATAACGCAAGTATCGGTGCTAACGCTGTGGTTCTGAGCGATGTTCCAGCAGGAGCAACAGCAGTTGGGATACCTGCAAGAATCATTCATTCTTCAAAAGTTGGCAATTCACATCTTTGAGGTAACAATGCCATGTCAATCAGCCAATTCATGGCTTCGTTTACTGATGTTGTTCTGTTAGTAAGCGCTAGTGGTCTGTTTATTGTCTGCCTATTTTTTTTAATTGAATGTACTGCGGCTCTATTGCGAATAACTTCTGATATTAATAAAGACAATAGCCAAGATCTCAAAGTGAGTGTCTTGGTTCCCGCCCACAATGAAGAAATTGTTATCGGCTCAACAATCGAAAAACTGTTGCCAACCTTAAACAGACAAGATAGTTTGGTTGTTGTTGCTGACAATTGTAGTGACACAACAGCAGAGATTGCTCGTGCCAAAGGTGCTACAGTTATTGAGCGTCACGATCTTGAGCGAAAAGGCAAGGGATACGCCTTAGATTACGGCTTACAGTTTATGGAGTCGGCTCCTCCTGATGTGGTTGTGATTGTTGATGCTGACTGTACAGTCGAACCAGATGCAATTTCACTGTTGAGTCAGCGTGCGATCGCCTTGAGGGCACCTGTCCAAGCCACCTACTTGATGAGTAGACCGAAAAACTCACAGTCATCAAAAGACTTTGTTTCACAATTTTCTAACATCGTCAGGAATTTAGTTCGTCCCCGTGGATTAGCACGCTTGGGACAATCCTGCCCGTTGCTTGGCACAGGTATGGCTTTCCCTTGGACAGTGATTCGTTCAGTTAATTTAGCCAACTCTCACCTTCTTGAAGATTTAAAACTAGGCTTGGACTTGACTTTAGCTGGACACAGACCAGTGTTTTGCCCAGAAGCAAAAGTCACTGGATATTTACCACAGCAGTCGCAGGCTGCCAAAAGTCAGAGAACTCGTTGGGATCACGGTCATTTACAAATCATGCAGACCTATGTCCCCATCTTGCTTAAACAAGCAGTGTTTCAAAAAAGGTTCGACTTGTTGGTGAGCGTTCTGGATTTATGTGTGCCACCTTTATCCCTACTAGTTCTGATTTGGTTAGTGCTAATGGCACTTTCTTTGGTTTTTGGGATTTTGGAAACATCTTTGATGCCAGCAGTTATTGTTGGCACAGCTGGACTTTGTTTCCTCATTGCAATCCTAACAACTTGGGCTAAGTTCGCTCGACAAGACCTTCCTTTGCGCGAACTTTTAACTGTTCCTTTTTACATTCTCTGGAAAATTCCAGTTTATTTCAAGTTTTTAGTCAAGCCTCAAAGCGTGTGGGTTCGTACCGAAAGGGATTCAGTTAATCCAACAGATTCTTAGTTGAGTTCTTAAGGTGAAGTTGCTAATTCGTGTCCATGAACGGTATCTGAATTTACAAAAAAGCTATTTTCAGTACCCCTAAATACTAAAAATTAAAAATTTGTACTTAACTAAAAATGCTTTTTGATAGCTAGCAACTTGGGTTATTATACAAAGCGTTGAGACTATAAACGTTATGAATAAAATTCCAAAAAATAGTCTTTTGCTAGTAAATTCAGTTCCGCTTCGGGAAATAGACGGTCAATTGGGGTTGGATGACCAAACCTGCGCAGGTTTGGTTCGCTGGGCAGAAAATTTTGAGCGAGTTGTGATCGCTGGTCCTTCCTTACCAGAACACATAGCTGTAACAAAAGAGTCTTCCACTGCTAGAACAGTATGGCAACCACTCACAGATTTGCCATGTGCAGACCAACTAGAATTTGTACCACTGCCCTACGCGTATAAGTTGCGAGACTTTACAAAGGTATATGCAAAAACACGTCGCTTATTACAAGAAAAAATACACCAAAACCAGTATCTTTGTTTCGTAATAGCTCGACCTATTGGAGATTGGGGAGGAATTGCTGCTTTGGAAGCCATAAAGCTAGGACGACCTTATACTGCTTGGTTAGATCGCGTTGAGTATGAGGTCATCAGTCGAACGTTGCAAAGTTTGCCTCTGGTGAGCCGCACTAAAGAATTTTTGCAGCTACCATTGATGAAACGCTATCAACAATACTTGATTCGTCAAAGCAGCCTAGGACTTTTTCAAGGGCAAGATTGCTATCAAGCATATTCACCTTTTTGCAAACAGCCCCATTGCATTTACGATGTTCATACAAAAAAGTCTGATCAAATTGACGAATCAAGCATAGACCTCAAAATCGAGTCATTAAAGTCTAATGAACCTTTACTGATTTGCTATGTCGGACGAGCAGCTGACATGAAAGGACCATTCGATTGGCTACATATCATACATCGGATTTGTCAAGCTGGTGTTAATGTCAAAGCCACTTGGGTTGGAGATGGACCACTTCTTTTGAAGATGAAGTCGTTAACTCAAGAGTTGGGTATTGCTGACCATGTTAATTTAGTTGGGTTTGTTGATGACCAAACCAAAATTTTGCAGACGATGAGAGAAAATCACATCTTTCTTTTCTGCCATAAAACACCAGAATCACCTCGGTGCCTGATTGAGTCAATAGTCTCCGGTTGTCCTATTGTCGGTTATGATAGCTCCTATTGCCAAGATCTCGTCTCTCGATATGGAGGTGGTGCATTTGTGCCCATGAACGACTGGCAAAAACTGGCTGACTTAGTTATTGAACTGAATTTAAATCGAGCAAGATTAAGTAGGTTGATTCAATCGGCTGCACTATCTGGTCAGTTTTTTGATGAAAAAACTGTTTATCAGCAGCGAAGTGACCTAATTCAGAAATATTCAGGATTCACTTTTTAAATGTTTAACTAGCCGACATATTTTATGATGACATGTATTT
Organism: Brasilonema octagenarum UFV-OR1; assembly: GCF_963888615.1. Taxonomy (NCBI): domain Bacteria; kingdom Bacillati; phylum Cyanobacteriota; class Cyanophyceae; order Nostocales; family Scytonemataceae; genus Brasilonema; species Brasilonema octagenarum. The sequence continues at coordinate 84,110 of NZ_CAWPKW010000050.1, forward strand.
AGTATTAAATAAAGAAAGTAAAACCCGCGTATAGCAATATACAGTTGTGAAAAAATATCTAAGAATTGCTGAAAAAGCTTTTATTGTTTTAGGCTTATCTTTTTTATCCGGCGTATTTGGTGTAGATTCTCTAGGTCTTGTCCTGTCAAGCGCAGTTGTCACATTTATTAGATTCTTTGTTTGGGGAATGTCAACCCTTCTGGTTGCTGTCTTCTGGAAAAACACAATCATTACATGCAGAAACAACATATTACTTTGTATATTAAGTGTCATAGCTCTGCTATCATTCTTCTGGTCAGAATTTCCAGACTTTACGTTATTTAATAGTAGAGATGTCTTGATGATGACCTCGTTTAGCTTATACTTTGCTACACGATTTAATCAGAAACAGCAGGTACAAGTCATCGCCAATACTTTATTGATCGGATGTTTCTTAAGTATAATTGCGGCTTTTGTGTTACCTTCCGTTGGTATACATCAAGCAAGTGATGCAATGGTAAGTCATCCGGGAGCATGGAAGGGAGTATATGGACACAAAAATAACTTTGGAAGCATGATGGTTTTAAGCTCAGTAACATTTTTTACACTACCAAAAGAAAACTCTTTTTTATACAAATGGTTTGGTTTTGGTTTTTCGCTCGTATTGATGCTGCTTTCAACTTCCAAAACTTCTCTTGTTCTCTCTTTTGTACTTATTTTTATAATAATGTTTTATAAAAATTTTCGTTGGCATGGAAAAATAAGCGTCATTTTCACAAACATTGGAGTTCTTCTTCTAGGATGTATTATCGTACCACTTTTAACTTATTGGGTAGAACTCTTGACTGGTTTAGGAAGAGACGCAACTTTTACTGGAAGGACACCCATATGGACTTATGCACTAGGTAGATTAATGGAAAGACCATTATTGGGTTACGGGCGTGGTGCATTTTGGGCACCGAAAAGTCCGTATGCAATCGAAGCAGGTCAAGCACTAGGTACTGGTTGGGTTGCACCTCATGGCCACAATGGTTTTCTTGATATAGCACTTGATCTTGGGTTGATTGGTTTTTTACTTTTTTTAACTATTTATTTTACAGCCTTTGTTCGCGCATTAAAACAAGGTTACGCAACGAAAAATCTAGAATATCTTTGGCCATTAGCTTATCTCACTTTCCTGAGCATTAATAACGTGACAGAAAGTATTTTGTTACGTGGAGAAAACGTGTATTGGACTTTGTTTATAACAGTTGCTTTTACTTTGAGCCAACGAAAGACTGTTCAACCAATTAATATTCCGAACCAGAAAAACTATCTGCATGTTACTTAAACTTGTCTAAATAGATAATAATTACAGGAGGTCTAGCTTTGCAATCTATTGGAGTTGTTGTCATCGGACGCAACGAAGGAAATCGTCTGCAAGCGTGTTTGCGATCAGTGATAGGAAAAGGAACAAGTGTAGTCTACGTTGATTCAGGCTCCACAGATGGAAGTGTAGCACTGGCTCGCTCCCTTGGTGTCCATGTTATCGAACTCGATTTGTCTATTCCGTTCACTGCAGCCCGTGCTAGAAATACAGGGTTTGAACACTTATTACAAATACAACCAGAGTTAGAATTCGTCCAGTTTGTGGATGGAGACTGTCGGGTTGTAGAGGGATGGTTGGAACGTGCTGTAAATGAATTAGTTGCGAAACCTGATGTTGTGGTCGTATGTGGGCGACGTCGAGAAGAATTCCCAACTAACTCTATTTATAACCGCCTGTGCGACATTGAGTGGAACACCCCAATAGGTGAAGCAAAAGCCTGTGGAGGTGACTCCATGATGCGAGCGATCGCATTCAAAAAGGTGGGAGGTTTCAATCCAACATTAATTGCAGGAGAAGAACCAGAACTGTGTGTGCGACTGCGTCAGGCTCGTGGCAAAATTTTACGTATTGATGCAGAAATGACATCACACGACGCCCAAATCACTCGTTTCCGACAGTGGTGGAAACGAGAGATTCGCAATGGTCATGCTTATGCTGAGGGGGCTTGGCTACATGGTGGCAGTCCCGAACGCCATTGGGTGAGAGAAAGTTTAAGAAGTTGGTTATGGGGTTTACTTTTGCCTGTGTTGACCCTTGCTAGTTTATTGCCAACTCGGGGATTAAGCATACTATTACTATTAATAGCTTATACTTTGTTAGGTTACAGAGTGTATCGACTGGCACGGTTTAAAGGGTTTGAGAAAAAAGATGCTCTTTTCTACGCCCTGTTTTGTGGTGTGTTAGAAAAATACCCGAAATTATTGGGTCAAATCCAATTTCACATCAATAGATTGTTGAAGCGACAGCGCACCTTAGTCGAATATAAAAGCGCGCCTTCAGTCAGTTAAGCTCATCTCTGTTTTACCGTATATTGGTATCTATAGTTACGCGCAATGTTTAACGAAAATCATGGCAAAATTAACTTACAAAACACTTAGTTTTTTGATTTCATAAAGTATCAATGGTAACAAAACTTAAATCAGCCGTCATTGGCACAGGGGCAATCTCCAAAGAACATCTCAGTTTTATTTCCAAATCTGAACGCGCACATCTAGCCAGTGTTTGCGACCTTTCAAAAGTCTCTGCTAAATATGCAGCCCAACGCTTCGGTGCAGACTCAGCTTACACTGATTACCGCCAGATGCTCGATGAAGTTAAGCCTGATATTGTACATATTCTGACTCCGCCTCACACACACAAACGGATTGCCAAGGACTGCTTAGAAGCTGGTGTACACGTGTTCTGTGAGAAGCCTATTACACCGACTTACGATGAATTTAAAGAACTTTGGACTTTTGCACAGTCTCACAATCGTTGGGTGATTGAAAATCAAAACTACTGTTTTAACGAACCAATCCTTGCGATTGAGAAATTAGTTGCAGATGGGACTTTGGGTGAAGTCCAGGAAGTTGAAGTCCGGATAGCACTTCCGGTTCGCGATGGTGGAGCATTTGCAGACGAAAACCTGCCTAATCCCATTCATAAAATGCCGGCAGGGGTCATCCATGATTTTATGACACACTTGTGCTCCATGACAGTACGCTTTTTACCAAAATTTGAACGCGTCAGCGCTGCATGGAGTAATCATGGTGGTGGAGACTTGTTCCGGTATGATGACCTTGATGCGATCGTCATCGGAGGCTCGGCACACGCTCGGATTCGATTCAGTTGTCACACACCACCTAAGACTTTTACCGTTACGGTACGAGGTTCAAAAGGCTATGCAGAAACTGATTTGTTTCAGCCGCATTTGCGTTGTGTCATACCTCGCGCTGGAGAACAACTCTCTCCGCTGATCAATCATTTTTTGAATGGATGCGATTTGATTGGAGCATCATTCACGAATTTTCGTAACAAAATTATGCAACAAACGACATATGAAGGTATTCATCGACTTTTAGACAAAACCTACGAAGCAGTCATCGACGGTAAGGAACCACCAATCAGTTTTGAAGATATGGAGCGTACACATCACTTAATTAATGCCCTACTATTGGAGGTGAATCACGTATGAAATTATTGATAACAGGTGCGTCCGGTTTTCTCGGACAATATGTTGTTGCCCAAGCACTACGACAAGGACATAAAGTACGTGCAGTTGTGCGACCATCTAGTGATGAAAAGCGCCTAGCATGGCACAATCACCCAAATGTAGAGCTGATCCGTATCGATTTGCGTTCGCCCAATGGTATTGTTGACGCCCTCCAAAGTGTAGACGCAGTCATCCATTTGGCAGCCGCAAAAGAAGGCGACTTTTACACACGCTTTGCTGGCACAGTCATTGCTACTGAAAACTTGCTCAATGCCATGCTTTCAGCTAATGTGCTGCGGTTGGTTGATATTAGCACTTTCTCGGTGTACGATTATCTTCGCACAACCTCTGGCACAACAATCACGGAAGATACACTCGTAGAGTGCGATCCTCTTGAGCGGGATGAGTACGCCCAAACCAAGATTCTTCAAGAAGAACTTGTTCGCGAATTTGAGCAAGAACACAAGGCACAGGTGACAATTGTTCGTCCAGGATTAGTTTATGGACGAGATAACCTCTGGAGTACCCTGCTTGGAGGAAAATTAAGTGGCAATTTGTGGTTGCGAATCGGGGCTTATGCAACGATGCCATTGACATATGTCGAAAATTGTGCTGATGCGATTGTCAGCGCAGTAGAACGTGAAGAGGCTATTGGTCAAACTTTGAATATCAATGATGACGATTTGCCCACCCAAAGAGCTTATGTCAAGGAACTCGCGAAACGCAAATACTCTTTGCCCCGGATGATTCGGATCAATTGGACATTGATGCGGGCGATCGCCTGGTTATTCTGGATCTACAACAAAAAAGTGCTGAATGGGCAAGCAAAGCTACCTGGCATATTCAACCCAATCATACTGGATGCTCGGTTTAAGTTATTTAGCTACAGTAATGCCCGTGCCAAAAAAGTTTTGAACTGGAACCCCAGGTATTCACTGAACACCGCACTTGACCGCAGTTTTAGCAATACTGAATTGTTGCAGGTATCGCAGCCGACACCCTCGTTGCAACCTTTAGGAAGCTGAATACCATGCGTATAGCTTACCTAACTGGTGAGTATCCCAGAGCAACAGATACTTTCATCCAGCGAGAAGTCACAACTTTGCGAAAAATGGGGGTGGACGTCCAGACATTCTCTGTTCGCCGAACAGGGGATGAACATATAGTGGGAGAGGAACAGAAGTTAGAGCGCGATCGCACCTTCTACATTCTTCCCCCCAATTTCATCAACTTACTGCTAGCGCACCTCAATTTACTCCTTGCTTCCCCAAAAAAATACTTGCAAGCAATCAAGCTCGCATTCTCAACCAGCCAACCGGGGTTGCGAGGTGGGTTCTATCAATTATTTTACTTTTTGGAAGCAGGCATCCTTGCCAAACAAATCAAACAAAGACAAATAGTACATCTACACAACCACATTGCAGAAGCTAGCGGTACCGTAGCCATGATCGCCGCTGAAATGGGCGGTTTTACTTATAGCTTCACCTTGCACGGTCCTTATATTTTCTTCCGTCCACATCAATGGCGACTTGACGAGAAAATCAAACGAGCGTTGTTTGTTTGTTGTATTAGTCATTATGCTCGCAGTCAAGGAATGATATTCGCATCCACCGAAAGGTGGAATCGAATGCATATCATTCATTGTGGTGTGGATCCAGCTTTATTCGATGTCGTTTCCCATAACGACTCAGGAAAACGCTTGCTTTTTGTTGGACGACTGGCTGCAGCGAAAGGTTTACCTATTTTACTAGAAAGTTTGGTTACTTTAAGGCGATCGCATCCAGACATCATATTAACAGTCGTAGGTGATGGTCCAGACCGTCAAAATTTAGAACTTTTGACAACTCAGTTGGGATTAAATCAGAATGTCAATTTCGTTGGCTATAAATCCCAAGCTGAAGTACGCAATTACTTTCAGCAAACAGATATTTTCGTAATGTCCAGCTTTGCTGAAGGGATACCAGTTGTACTAATGGAAGCAATGGCGGCTGGTGTACCTGTGGTAGCCACCCAGATTGCAGGCGTCAGTGAGTTGGTAGAAGATGGTGTGAATGGGTATCTTGTTCCACCTGGAGATACTGTTACCTTGACACAGCGCATCGAAAAGTTACTGAATGATGAAAAACTTCGAGCAGCATTTGGTAAAGCAGGTCGAACCAAAGTAGAAAAAGACTTTAATATACACCATGAAGTTGCACGACTGCATCGTTTAATGACTAGCGCCTTGCAAGGAAAACTAGAACCTATTCGTCCTGATGATCAACAAAAGCAAGTTTTTCTGAACGAATATCAGATCGTAACAACATCTGGTTACGAATCTAGTAACCCTCCTTAAAACAGTGAACACTGAACAGTGAACAGGAACTGATAACTGGTAACTGGTAACTGGTAACTGTTAAAAAGGTAGCGCTAATATCATCCAAAAAATATTTCCCAATGCTTTTGTAGAAATGAACCCCAAAGTCTCATCAACAACTTCAACAGCTTCAGCATCTAAGCCCAAAGAGTATTTCTATTTTCTTGATGCCCTACGGGGTATTGCAGCTTTATGGGTAGTTTTATTCCATGCTCCTTTAGATGAGCGTATTGCCTTATTAACCAGCTCCTTGCCCCACTGGCTTGTCGTTGGCGTCTTTGAGTGGGGTGGCTTAGGTGTAGCCATCTTCTTTGTTCTAAGTGGTTTTGTGATTGCGCACTCGCTACGTGAGGCAAAGATTGACTTATCCTACTTTGGACGTTTTAGTTTGCGTCGTCTTGCTCGACTAACTCCACCGTATTATGTCTCAATTGTCGTTGCTCTAGCTTTTGCATTCCTATCTTCCCATGTCAAAGGTGAGGCGTTTGCGCCAGGAAAGGAGCCTTTATCTTTCCCGAGATTGCTGACACATCTATTCTATTTACAAGATATTTTTCGACTTCCACAGATCAACGAAGTTTACTGGACATTGTGTATAGAAGTACAGTTCTATTTAATCTTTTGTGCACTGTTAGGATTAGCACAGTGGCTTAATTCTTCGTGGAATTTACGTTATGCTCGATCAGTTGTATTTGTCCCTGCTGCAGTCCTTGCTGCTCTTTTTCCTATAGGTCTGCTTGGAGATAATAGCAGACCTTTTTTCTTTTTGCCGTTATGGTATGGATTTTTGCTAGGGGTGTTTGCTTACTGGTCATGGCGTGATAAGTTGAAGCCTATCTTGTTTTACTCTTATTCAGCGCTGTTGTTGGCTGCTGGAGTGGTAAAATCAACACAATTTACTATTGGGTGTGTGATTGTCGCCGTACTCATACTCGAAGTTGCACGAGCCAATCGCATGCAAGTTTGGTTAAAGTGGCGAGGGCTACAATTTCTTGGTCATATTTCCTACAGTCTGTATCTGACCCATAGTGCTATCTACGGAGCAGCATTTTTCCTCGGTATTAAACTGCTTCACAATAGCGCTTTTAGCCAAGGGTTTTCTTTATTACTAGGAATCATTGCTAGTGTTGGCTTTGCCGCCCTTATGTGGGAATTGGTAGAAAAACCATCCATCAACTTGAGCCAAAAGGTCAAGCTTGTAAAGAAGAAGGGCGTTATTCGTGTATGAAGTTAAAGTAGCCATACTATATTATCAGAAAGTGCATCACTCGCTCTATAAGAACTACAAATCATACCTAATTTATGAAATAAATTATGACATCTCTAAAAAAGCTTGCTATCCGTGGTGCAATCTGGACAATTATTGGTTTTGGAGGGATTCAAATCCTACGGTTTGGGAATAATTTGATTCTAACTCGCTTGCTTCAACCAGAAATTTTTGGTTTGATGGCTTTAGTCACGACCCTAAGAGTTGGTCTTGAGTTATTCTCAGACGTTGGCATTGCTCAAAATATAATTAATAGTAAACGAGGTGATGAACCTGCTTTTTTAAATACTGCTTGGACTATACAAGTTATTCGTGGTGTTGTCATTTGGATTGTTTGTTTACTTGTTAGCTTTCCAATGGCAAATTTTTACAATGATCAACGCTTAGTGTGGCTGATTCCTATCAGTTTATTATACGCAATTTTTGATGGATTTAGCTGTACTAGCCAACATACTCTTCATCGCCGGATGGAATTAGGTAAACTTGCTGTATATGACCTATTATTGCAAGCAAGTTTTTTGTCTACCTTATGTATCTTGGTTTGGCGCTATCCAACTGTCTGGTCTTTAGCTGTTGGGATGGTGATAGGAGCAATATACAAACTAGTTAGCAGCTATTGGTTAATACCAAAATACTCCAATCGCTTTGCATGGGAGCCAGAAGCTGTTAAAGAAATTCTATCCTTTGGCAAGTGGATGTTCATTGCATCAGGACTGATGTTTGCAGCTGAACAATCTGATCGCCTGGTTTTGGGTAAAATCCTGTCACTTGAAATGCTAGGCGTTTATACAGTAGCCTATACCCTAGCAAGCATACCCCGAGAAGTTATTAAACAACTTAGCTATAAAGTCATTTTTCCTACAATTTCCCAACAAGCTGACTTACCAAGGTCAAGTTTGCAAGCAAAAATTATCCGTCAACGGTGGGTGATTCTAATAGGGTGTGCGATTGGATTAGCAAGCTTGGTTACTGTTGGTGATTTAATTATTACTGTACTGTATGACAAAAGGTATGCCGCAGCTACTTGGATGATGCCAATTTTGTGCAGTGGCATCTGGTTTTCTCTACTGTTTTATACTATAAGTCCTGCTCTATTGGCAATTAGCAAGCCCTTATATTCAGCTCAAAGTAATTTTGCTCGATTTGGAATAATTACTCTAGGTGTACCTCTGGCATATTACAGTTTTGGGGAACTGGGGGCAATTATCGTGATTGCACTCAGCGATTTGCCTTTGTACATAGTCAATCTTTATGGCCTTTGGCAGGAAAAACTTACTTGTTTTGCTCAAGATATTCAAACTACCGCATTTTTTATAGCTATACTTGCTTTATTTTTAGTCATTCGGAATTATTTGGGGTTTGGTTTACCAATTAAAACACTGCTTGGAAGCCATTTATAAAGTAAATCTTTAAAATATTTTGTAGGTTGGAAAGTGCCCGTATCGGGGATTATACCCAACAAGTCTACTAAATGTTGAGTTCCACTTGGTTCCACTCAACCTACAAAGTCTTGATGTTTACTTTATAAATGAGGATATTTGGTAAAGACAAAAGTTAATATCTTGATTAGAGAATCAAACAGCAGTATCCTTAGGAATCAACTAGGTTCTTTCCCAATGTGGCAGGCAACTTCACTAGCGATAAGCCCGCTAGCTTTAGCTTGTGCGTATCGTAGCAGTGGATGTGGAGCCACAAAAGTTGTGTACTAGTAAACAATTCTTGGCTGATTATATCTTGGTCATCAGCAAAGGCTGGATATGATCGTAAGCGTTTAAAAAGTTTTGAGCGCAAGCTCTTGCCAGTTAACATAGTTTATCGGTTAACAATCGCGTTGCAGTGTTAATATCCAGCAAATATCCCTGAATCATGATATGAACGTCTTGAAATACCATATAGCTTTATGCCCTTCATGTGATTTAGAAGCGATCGCCCGAAATGCCCAAGCAGGAAAAAATCCTAGGCATGCAATATGGGATTTGACTCAGCTTTTGGGGGCAACCATTCATCAACCAGCAGGTGAGCCAGTCCTGCCCATAGATAAAATGCGTGCAAGGATTATTGGTCGTCCTGAACACTGGGCTTTAGCACGCAAGTTATCCTCACAGCTTCAAGAGGATGATGTTATATATTGCACTGGTGAAGTCATAGGCTTTCCAATTGCCGCACTTTGCGGTGCTAGACACAAGCGACCCAAAATTATTGTTTTTGTTCACAACTCTAATCGACCACGAACTTCTCTAGCATTGAACTTGTTTCAACTAGCTGACCGAATTGATTTATTTGTCACACACAACGCTAATCAGGCTGAATTCCTTAGTCACTACCTGCATTTAAATCAAAACCGAGTTTGTCTATTACCTTCAGTATGTACAGACCTATCGTTTTTCACACCAGGATCGGTTTCACCAAACAAGTCGCGTCCAATTATTGGTAGTGGAGGTTTAGAGAAACGGGACTATGCAACTCTAGCTGATGCCACTAAAGACTTAGATGTCGATGTGAAGATTTGTGCTTTTTCACCCAGCACAAGAGCACCAAGAGGAGCATTTCCAAAAGTCACACCAAGTAATATGTCGTTTCGCTTTTACGAGTGGTGCGAGTTATTGCAGCTTTACCGGGATTCTGACATAGTTGTTTTAAGCCTTCTTGAGAATAATTTTAACGCTGGACTCACCACTGTGTTTGAAGCAATGGCTTGTCGGCGACCTGTAATCATCACTCGCTCACCAGGAATGATTAGTGATCTGATTGATTCAGGTGTTGCTATTGGTGTAAATCCTCATGATCCAATAGGGCTCAAGCGAGCAATTCAGGATCTTTTAAACAATCCTCAAAAAGCTGAAATGTTGGCTCACAGAGGCTATGAACTGGTACATAACCAACACAATCATGATAAGTATGTTCAAGTTTTGGGGACAACATTTCTTTCTAAATTTGGAGATAGAAAAAACTTCTCAGGCTCATTAAGGGAAATAGAACATTCTAAATGATGAATTCAAAATAATTAATCCCCATATCTTCCTGCGCTTGATTGATAAGGTACGCCATTATCAATGATTTGTGAACTTTGTAAAGTACGTGGCTCTAAGTAGGTAAGCACAAAAAAAGAACTACATAAAAAATATACAGTGGTCTAAACCATTGGGATTGCAGCTCATGATGGCTACTTAGGGCATATTTCCGATTAGGGAACTCCAAAAAATAAATTATCCAGTTTCTGGACTCAAAACGATTTTTCCTCTACCTGCTCCTGTGCTCCAGTGCTCCCTACCCTCCAAGCAATGGGATGTTTTTTTATTTGGAAGTCGTTTCATCGTCGCCTTCATCGCAGCCCGCCCCATAGACTCCAAGCGATGGGATGTTTTTTTTATTTAGAAGTCCCTTAGAGGGTGCGATACGCACAAGCTAAACCAAGCGGGCTTATCGCTTTTGCGCGCCTTATACCCCACTGTGCAGAGCACAGGGTCGTCCAAACCGGAGATTTGGGGAGAAAGTTTTCGCAAAAGTTAACCTTCTGGACACATAGGGGCAATTGCGCTCGTGATTGTTTTTGTATTAATTATCACAAAGACAGAAAAACTCAAACAAAATTTATGTCCGTGGACTGAAATTGTGTGCTGCTTGTTGAGAAGGAATTAGGTTGGGCGGAACGCAGAACTTAAAATATCCCCACGAGTTTATTCTTGGATCAAGTTATTTGAATGACGACAGTTCTACGGTAGCTAACCTGCCCTAGGGAACTGTCCGTCCCTTTGTGCTTTAATCTTTGTAAAAATTGTCCTTTAGATGTATATTATTACTAGTAAAGAAAATATGCGTAAAATTACTTAACTTTAACTTTAACTTTTTATTAACCGTGGAACATCTACTGGAAGCTTTAGGACAAATTTTCCAAGACAAGCCCCTTGGTTCCATTCAGCGGTTTGTACTTGATCAATCATTACTAGGAAAAACTTACGGTGAAATGGCCAAAGGCTCAGGCTACGCTAGCGACTACATAAAGGAAGTTGGCTCCCAGTTGTGGCAAGACCTTTCAGAGGCACTTGGCGAAAGAGTAACCAAAAAAAATCTGCATCTAGTTTTGAGTAGATTCCAGCAAGACAACGTTGTTGTGCACAACAAGCCGCCTCAACAAGAGTTTCAAGCACATTATGATGCACAAAAAACTTCGCTAGATTTAGTTAGAGTAAGCAAGGCAGACTTTCCAGGTGGCCCAATACCCGTGGCTTCTCCTTTCTACGTCCATCGCCCTCCGCTTGAAGAACTTGTTTGTGCAGAAATCATGCAACCTGGTTGCTTGATCCGTATCAAAGCACCCAGAAAGATGGGCAAAAGTTCGTTGCTCAACAGGATGATTTTTTACGCTAAAAAACAGGATTATAAAACTGTTTATTTAGACTTTCAAGAAGCTGATGAAGGCGTTTTTGCATCGATAGAGAAGTTTTTGCGTTGGTTCTGCATCAATGTCAGTAGGCAGTTGAACCTGCCCCCCAATCTGGATGATTTTTGGGACGCCGAAATGGGCAGCAAGGTAAGCTGCAAAATCTATTTCGAGGGGTATGTGCTGCAATGTATCGAGAATAGTGCAGTAGTCTTGGCTTTGAATGAAGTCAATCGAGTTTTTGAACACCCCAATATTGCTCAAGACTTTTTGCCAATGTTACGATTTTGGCATGAGGTGGCAAAACAAGATAGCATCTGGCAAAAATTGCGTTTAGTGGTGGTTCATAGCACAGAAATCTATATCCCGCTTAAGCTTAACCAATCTCCTTTCAATGTTGGGTTGACAGTCTCCCTACCACCATTTACTCTCAAGCAAGTACAGAATTTAGCACAATGCTATGGAATAGATTGGGCAGCAAACGAGCAAGGGGCAGGACGGCTGACACCGTTACAAACAATGATGGGAGGGCATCCCTATCTGGTGAGTCTTGGGCTTTATCATATTTCTCAAGAGGGCGTGACGCTAGAGGAGTTATTACAAACAGCTGACACACTCGGTGGAATTTATAGTCAACATCTCAGAGAACTCTTAGCCCTACTGCAAGCTGATCCACAACTAATATCAGCTATGCAAGAGGTTGTGATGAATAATGAGACAGTGCAGTTCGATGCGATCGCTGCTTACAAACTAGAAAGCATGGGTTTGGTTCAACTAGACGACAATCAAGCAAAACCAAGTTGTGAGTTGTATCGGCTTTTCTTTACCCAACAGCTTGGAAAGCAAAATTGTACTAGAAATTATTTTAAGTCGTTAAAGGAAGAACAACGAGAATCCAATTACACAAGTCAGACTGATGCCCTAAGTCAATTCCTGCTATTCAAAACCTAGACAACTTATAACAGAGGTTTGAATTGACACTTTCAAGCAGCATGGGAGGGGTTCTGAATGCCCGAGTTTGCTGGTTTTCATTATTCATCATTTCTAGCTACTTGCAGCCCCCATCCACGCAATAGGCTGATTTATAAGTACTAGAACGCTTGCCAAAGATGGTGTAACGGTTATCCCGGATTTGTTCGTAAAAGCGATCACCCGTCCATTTTACTCCTGGTAAAGCGCGATATGCATCTACAAATACACTACCATTAGGCAACAATTGCCCAATCTCCTCAGCTGCTGCACTGCCTTGCCACCGTCTTTCTGGTGCATCTGCATCTATGAGAATCATACCCAACTCACAATCTTGGGGTGTAATTCCCCACTGTTGTACAGTTGACTCGTCTTGCATAGGAACGTAGCGAAAAAGTTGTCCCTTATCAAGAGTCTCCAGCATTTGCACTCCTGTGACACAAAGATTGCAATTCCCATCGTAGATAACTATGTAACTCATACAAGTTGCAGATTATGTTTGAGCGCTAGATGTTTTAGTTAGTGTGTTAACATTTATAGCATTAAACTTTTGCTTTTGAAGACAGCATCCAAGCTGTATAAGAAAGCAAGCATACAAGCGTACCTTTAAAGCAATTGTTTATGGGGTGAAAGCGATGCCGACAGAGGAAATCATAAGTGTTGATTTTACTCAGGAAGATGCATATACGCAAATTCTTCCGCGATCGCCCCTAATGAGCAGTTACCATGCTAAGTGGGATCACATTCGCCTAGATTATCATCAACAACCTGCTTACGAGACACCAGAACATAGTTCTCAACAGCACGTCATTAGTATAAGTCTGACAAAAGAACCTATCTATGTACAACGGGTATTGAACGGACACGTCCATCACGAGTGTATTAAATATGGCGACGTTGTCGTCATTCCAGCAAGCAGTTATCAAAAATTAAGTTGGGAAATAGAAGCTGAATTTTTAGTTCTTAGTTTAGAAAAAGCTTTATTTGCTCGCGCTGGTTGTGACTTGATAGATATGCAATCGATAGAGATTATACCACATCTTGCTGATTCAGATCCGTTGATTCAACAAATTGGACTAGCACTACAATCAGAACTGGAATCAGATGGCATGGGTTGTCGTATTTATATAGAATCTTTAGCAACAACTCTATCAATTCATTTAATAAAAAACTATTCTGTATCTTCTGTGAAAGTTACTAAACATCCAGAAGGACTTTCGCGTTTCAAGTTGCAACAAGCTATTGAATATATCAATCAAAACTTAGAAAAAGATTTAGGCTTAGCTGAGATGGCGACAGTAGTAGGGATTAGTATGTATCATTTCTCGCGTATGTTTAAACAATCCACTGGTTTTTCGCCGCACCAATACGTTATGAATTGCAGAATAGAGAGGGCGAAAAAGTTATTAAGTAAAACAGAACAAGCCATACATCAAATCTACCAGCAAGTAGGTTTTCAGAGTCAAAGCCACTTTACAAACGTCTTTCGCAAATTTATAGGTACAACACCATTAGCGTATAGAAAACAAGTAAAAATTTAGCTTTATGATATAGGCGCGTTGCTGGAGAAGAGCGATCGCTTTTATTGTGATACTTTATCCAAGAACAGAAAAGACAGCAACACACAACAAACGAAGTCAGTCAAATTGAGCTTGGGTTTCCTCACGACTTTTTGCAAAATGACACCAATCGACTTCGCCTCTTTGGACGAACATTCAGTGCCATAGATAACCATCGCGATTAATTATAGAGGTAACAGTAAATAATTAACAAAAATTCTAACTTTTTCCGTAAAAATTCCATCTGTCGGTAGAGGGTTTCCCAGAGCATAGTTGTATTTATAGACTTGTTTTGTCGTACCAATGAGAGAGGCGCACCACCCGCTACGAATGAAAGAAACACCTTTTTCCCTGTTAAGCGTTAAGCGTGTTTCTTCACAGCGACTAATCATCTTCTAACGCGAGCAATTGCTCATCAATATTTTTAAGTCGCTGTTGTACAACTTCTTCTGAAAGAATTTGTTTACGTATTGCCTCGTTGAGTGCTCCTTTCTCTGCCAATAGCAAACGGCGGCGAATGGCTTCGAGTTTCCTGTGCCCATCACTTTTAAGATCAAATTCATCTGGGCGGCGATTGTACAATTCCCGCAAAGCTTTTTCTGCTCCTGCGACTCGCACCTGATAAGCTGAGCGCATCTCTTCGTAAATGGCTTTTGGTAATATTCCTGACTTTAACAAACTATCTAATTCATCTTGGGCTGCCTTACCTGTGATTAATTGGGCTTGTAATTCTTCAACCTGCTGACGAGATTCTGAAAATTGGGACAAGCGCAAACGTTTCACTATCCACGGCAAACTCACTCCCTGTCCGAGCAAGGACAGCAACACTGTCCCAAATACTATGGCAATGATTTGTTCTCGTCCTGTTACTGTTGCTGGGATGCTGAGTGCTAACCCCATAGAAAGAGAACCTTTGATATTGCCAAGAAACAAGACGTGCTGCCAGCGCCACGGAATTGGTCGGTCAAACCAACGTAATATAGCTAACAGCGGATAGACGCAAAGTATACGCCCCACTTGATAAGCAACGATCGCCAGCAACACTGCGGGCAGAGTTCTCCAGAGAGTGAGTAAATCAACTTCTATACCTATGAGTAAGAAAATAAAGCTATTGACACCAAAAGAGATAGACTCCCAAAAGCTGAGCAACGTCAATCGAGTAGAAGCTGATATTTGACTTGAAAGTCCAATACTTCCAACAATTAATCCCGCAACAACCACAGCTACCACACCAGAAACGCTGAAAGATTGCCCAATTTTAAATGCTCCTAATGCCACAGCCAGCGTCAGTAAAATAGTACTGAGCGGCTCATCCGAGCGAACAAATAAACTCGTACTCAAATAACCCACAGCAAGTCCCACTAGGGTTCCACCAACAATAACCACAAACAATTCTTGTAATCCACTGAGGATTGTCAGTGAGCCAACGTCATGAATTTTTACAATTAGGCTAAATAAAACTAGCGCCACTCCATCGTTAAACAAGCTCTCTCCCTCAACTATGGTGGAAAGACGGGGAGGGACAGCCACTTCCTTGAATACAGCAATCACGGAAACGGTATCAGTGATTGCCAAAATCACCCCTGCCAGTAGTACTGCTGTCCAATTCAGTCCTAGTTCCCATTTCAACAGCGCTGCTGTTATACCAGAGGAAATCACAATCCCAGGTCCGGCTAGCAAGGCTATTGGTTTGATGGTGCTGCGGAGGCGGCTGAGATCAGTATTGATAGCTGCCTCGAATACCAGAATCGGCAGAAACAGATTCAAAATTAGGGAATCGTTTAAACCGATGGGGCGCGGCAGAAGTTCTGTAATTGCTAAGCCCGCTAAAACTAAACCCGCAACATAAGGGACTCGCAGCCAGCGTGTCAGCAAAGCTACGCAGGTAGCAACCAGTAGCAAAATAATTGAAACAGTGACTAATTCAGCAACATTCACTTTTTGCTTAACCCCTGAGTTCTTCTGTTAAAAATGGCGAGCTTACAATCTTAAACTTAATCGTACACAGAATTTATTTTAAATACTGCGTTGGCGTGACCGGAGCTTGACAGTCTTTGGCTCCGCTTTTGAGTTGTTTGTTAAGTGTTTTTGATACCGAAAGACAAAGTATTGATAGTTACTATCTAAATGAAAATTGTCACAAGTCAAGCACTGATGCCAAAATTGGCTCAGGCACTTACCAGTAAATAAATCTCCAGCCGTGTGTGTGAATATTGCGCGAAGCTCGCCGCTTGGGTTGCTTCCCCCGGCAGACTTCGCGCAAAGTCTTGTGGGGGAAGCTTCCCCCACAGAGCTTCGCGACTACGACCAGAGATCTAGTTTGACGGCTGGAGATTTATTTTTTTGGATCTCCCTCAATAGATGATATAGATTATGCAGAAAGTGAAAAATTTAAACTTCTCAGTATTAGATAGCCACGGCTTTGTCGTACTCACACGCTTGGGACTAACCTTTTTGCTTTTGGTCGGACTGCTCAGTTGTGGTAGTTTAGGGTACTTGGGCATAAATGCCATAGGAGCCAACATCACCCAGATTCAAGATTTGAAAGCACAACAAGAGGATGGTAAAACACTTTACGTGCAAGGTAAGGTGGAAAAGAGAGTTCCCCTTCTCAATCGATACGCATATGAAATTAATGATTCCACAGGAAAAATTTGGGTTGTCACCAATCAAACTGCTCTACACCAGGGAGCACAAGTGGTGATTAAAGGTAAAGTTCGTTATCAGAGTATTCCTCTAGGAGACAAAGAATATGGGGAAGTTTACATAGATGAAGAGTGATAATTAAAACATTCTTTTGTAAACACTCTGGGAACTTCTAGCTCAAAGAAGCTCCCAGCAAACAGGAGTTTAGACTAGTTCGCGGTGCGAAACGTAAAATAGAACAAATGCACTATCATGATCTTGACTCAGCGAAGTCGAAACTTAGAAGCTATTCGCAAAAAAATGTTGCTTTTTCTCAACTATCTCAGCTTAACCGTCTTTTATCACTTTAGGAGAACCTAATTACCGAAAGCGTTTCAGCGCTTTCATCTCAAGGTTTTGGCTATAAATTTTAGTTACTGGAGCGAAAATAAAGGTTCAAAGCTTGACTCAATCAAAGTTTTAGAATCTTGCTGAAATTATTGTTTTCCGAGAGTGACAAAACAGGGTTAATGAAAGTCAACTTTGGATCAAAAAGAGTTTCGCACCGGAAACTAGACTAAATTCTAACTCCAACGACAAAAAATATCTCAATTTATAGCATTTCCACATATCCGTCCGTTCCATTCACCCGGATGCTTTGTCCGTCTTTGATCAGCTTGGTAGCATTCTCCACTCCGACAACTGCTGGTAACCCATATTCACGTGCGATAACTGCTCCATGGGTCATCAGTCCACCAACTTCGGTGACCAGGCCTTTTATGGATACAAACAATGGAGTCCAGCTGGGGTCTGTAAATGCGGTGACTAATATATCTCCATCTTCGAGAGCAGCATCTTCCAAGTTTAAGATGACACGTGCTCGCCCCTCTATAACGCCGGAAGAAACAGGTAAACCTACAATAGCTTCGGCTGGGAGATTTTCTCGTTGGTACTTACCCGCAATGATTTCACCATCAGACGTGATCACACGTGGGGGAGTGAGTTTTTCATATAATTTGAACTCGTCTTTTCGTTTGGTGATAATCTGGTAATCCAGTTTATTTGTGAGTACGACTTCGCGAAGTTCTTGAAAAGTGAGATAGTATATATCTTCTTTTTCATTAATAACGTTGGCTTGTACGAGTTGTTCGGCTTCTTTCAGTAAAGCCTGCTTATAAACGAAGTAGCGATTGACTATGCCGTATTTTGGATATTCACGATAGCCGATGAAATTCCGGACTAGGCTGATCATTCGTTTTGCCTCTCTGGCTTTTTGTTCACCATCCGGTAATTGCTTCAACCGATCTAATAACTCTTGTTCTTTTTTCAAAGCT
Organism: Brasilonema octagenarum UFV-OR1; assembly: GCF_963888615.1. Lineage (NCBI taxonomy): Bacteria > Bacillati > Cyanobacteriota > Cyanophyceae > Nostocales > Scytonemataceae > Brasilonema > Brasilonema octagenarum. Next base: position 102,140 of record NZ_CAWPKW010000050.1, read on the forward strand.
TCCTGTCGCCCTTGCTCAAATTTCTGATTGCTGGCATTAGGCTCAAGGTTTTTGATGTTACTGAGAATGATGGGGACAAGTGTAGTTGGTTTTTCGCTCCAACGAGTTTTCGTAATATCGATTTCCCCGGCACATCGCATTCCGTATTTGTTGAGAAAAGCATAGATAGCGTCTTGAGTTTCCTGTCCACCATTAAACTTAACCAGTTCATCCAAAAAGCTATCATCTTTTACATATTGTAAATACTCAATGACCTCCCGATAAGGGCGAATCACATCTGCGACATCCAATAGTCCCAGACCCATTTCTGAAGTAATATTGTTGGGTACAGATTGAGAAAGCGTGTCTGCTACGCTTTTTTCACCTAGCCACTCCTTCATCTTTTCATTGATCCATGATGAAGCATTCATAGCAGTCATAATCACACCAAAACTTCGTGGATCAGATAAGCTCTTCCTTAATTGCTGGATATCTTCCAAGATAAAATCAAATAGATCTGGTCCTAATTTCGTTTGGATGTTATGTTTTAACTCTTTTATCGATGATTCACTACGCTTAATCAAATCAGAAACGACTGTCGGATCATATTCGTTTAGTGTTTGAAAATCCGCAGGCGGCGGACCTTGATTGCTTTTACTGGAACTCTGTTCTTGCTTATCATCTGGTGAAGATTTGATAAAATCTCCCCGCTCTAAGATGGTCATAAGTGCGTCTTTTATGAGCGGATCGGATTTCCCCAGGACATTTACTAGAATGTCTCTTTTAACAGGTGAAGCCAAATCATCTATAACATCAACAAACAACCTTCCGCCAGCTTTATACATGGGTCGGGCAGCTGTTAACTGCCATAACGACAATCCCAATGGTTTCATGGGATCGGTCATCATTTGCTGGTGACCGACAGATACATAAACGTGATTTTCTCGATCATTTGCTTCAGGGATGGGATATAAAGTAGTGATCGGCCGACTCTGGACAATATAAAATGTGTCATCAACCAAACACCATTCGATGTCCTGGGGGTAGCCGAAATGTTCTTCGATCTTCCTACCTATGTGCTCAAGCTGCAAAATCTGCTCATCCGTCAGCGCTTGGCTATTCTGCTGCTCAAGCTCAATCTCCTGTTCTTTCGTACCGCCATCTTTTAAGGCATAAATAGCCAGCTTCTTGGTAGATATCTTCTTATCGATAACCTTGCCATTACGCACTTTATAGTTATCAGCATTCACCAGTCCGGAGACCAAGGCCTCGCCAAGTCCGAAGCTGGCATCAATTGATAACACTTTCCTGTTATAAGTGACGGGATCGGCAGTAAACAGAATTCCTGCCACCTGCGGGTAGACCATCTTCTGAACAACTACAGCCAAGTGGACTTTGCGGTGGTCAAAGCCGTTTTGTATCCGGTAGATTACCCCACGATCCGTAAAAAGGGAAGCCCAACATTTACTGATATGCTTTAGGATTGCCTCCTTTGCGATAATATTCAAATACGTATCCTGTTGGCCTGCAAAGGAGGCCGTCGGTAGATCTTCCGCCGTAGCACTAGACCGTACAGCAAAAGCATCTTTTTTACCAAACTTTTTGAGATAACCCACAATCTCTTCTGCTATATCCTCATAAATGGGCATTCTTTCGATGGCCATACGGATTTTTGCACTGATGTTGCTGATATTTTTTCGATCTTCTGCCTTAAGACGCATTAATGCATCCAGCAAGCTGTTAAGCTCCTGATTATTTTCGGTTATTTTTTTATATGCTTCGGTGGTAACGCAAAAACCCTCCGGCACCTGTACCCCCTTGATTCTGGACAGTTCGCCCAGATTAGCGCCCTTGCCTCCAACAACCATAAACTTTGATCTGTCGATCTTCTGAAAAAAAAGTATATATTTATTCATATTTTTTTCTCCTTTTAACAGTCAATCAAAGCGCCAAGTTGCTCTGGTTGGCGAGCAGTAGCAAGCAGGTAGTCGCCCCTCTTCAACACAGCTTCTGCTAGGGCACGTCCGAATAAGTACCTCTATATCAAGTGATTATACGTATTTATTCGATCTAACATTGATATTCGGGTGTAGTAGACAGTTTTCCGTATAACTACCTTAAGTAAGCTGATTATATAGCACAAGATTAAGAAAGCCTTCAAGTTGTAGTCATCGTACAGGTTTCGACGCTAGCTGAGCGTATTCTTCTATCAGTCCTGGATATTCTTCGTAAGCGGGCCAGGTCTCGAAGCTATGAACCGCAGGGGTTGTCGCCCATGACAGCCTTTCCTTTGTCCAAGTTTCGATGAATGGCATGAACCATGACGCATCGTCCAGCATCGTCACCCGAAGGTTGACGAACTCGTCCATTCCTTCCGGACGAGTAAACATCCAACTCATGCAGTGCGGGCAGAAGTAGTGGCGAGCCGCGCCGTGCAAACCGCCGATAATTGGCTGACCTTTCAGTAGCGAGAAGCCAACGCTTGGGATCGCGACGCTTAAAGAAAAAGCGCTAGCGGTCATTCGCTGGCAACCCGTGCAGTGGCAAGCCATAGTAAGCAGAGGCGCAGCACTCACCTTAAACCGCAGTTGTCCGCAACGGCATCCGCCTTCCCAGGGCAAATTCCAGTCATTCATAATACCGCTGTCTCCATTCTCTATACTTAATATTATGTAATTACGCACGAGTTACGAAAGAACAAGACTGTGAGATTGCGCACTCCTTGTCGCAATGACAGAACTACGTTTCCCTTGGGTAAGTCCTGTTATGCTTAATTTAGCGGACATGAAATGACTCATCAATTGGGCAACCAACCTGAAATCACAGCCACTATCAAAAATATCCCCATCCCAAAGCGATAAAAGATAAAAATCAAAGTGCTGTGTTTTTCCAAGTAGCGTAGAAGTCCCCAAATTGCTACAAAAGCAGAAATACTGGCAGAGATTAAGCCGATAAGAAGTGTCAACCAACCAGCCCCACTCAATCCTGCTTTGAAAAGAGTATGCAATTCCAAAGCCCCAGCTAAAATCACTGCTGGTAAGCCTAACAGAAAAGAAAATTTTGCGGCTGTCTCCCGTTCCATCCCTAAAAATAGTCCAGCTGTGAGAGTGGAACCAGAACGAGAAACGCCTGGTATCAGGGCAAAGGCTTGAGCAACACCTACCCAAATTCCATCCCAGAGAGTAATTTTTTCAAAAGTGCGATCGCGTTCTCCTCGTTTTTCCGCGATCGCCAACAGCAAAGACATCACAATAGATGCTGCACCAATGACAACTAAACCTCGCATTGGGGAGTCACAGGCGTTGAGAATTGGCTTGAGTAGTAAACCCGCAATTGTAATGGGTAAAGTTCCTAGCAACAAGCCTACCATGAGCCGAAAAGAACTCGATTGATAGTCTTGCCCAGTTATTGCTCTAAACGTTTCTCCCGTCAATTTTTTTAAGTCTTTCCAGAAATAACTCAAAACAGCTGTTAAACTGGCTAGTTGCATTGCTGCTGAAAAAGCAGAGCCAGGATCTTGCAGTCCTAATAAAGTTGGTACTATCCGCATATGAGCAGTACTACTTATCGGTAAGAGTTCTGTAATTCCTTGAACAATGCCCAAAATAATCACATCAATCCAGCCTAAGCTAGTAAAGTCCAGATTAACCTCGCTACCGTTGGCACAGCCTGTAGTCGCCACTATAAGAGAAAGCATAATTTAACTGGTTTAATGAATTTGTTTGCAAATAAATTACAGACAAATTAACCTGTGCTTGTGTTGTTACTGTGACTAATGAATGGCGACAGTATGACGTGTGGCAAACTAGCACTTTTTACGAGGTTGGGCAGATGAAAATGACATAATTTACGTAACTTGATAGCACAAAAGCTAATAGTGTTGTGAAAAATTTGGAAACAAGTTAAATATGTTACATCAACTCTTCTAAATAGCTTGCAGGTGAGAAGTGACGCAAAAAGACAACCCTCGGAAATTCAATATGGAACGACTGCCATTTTACGTGGGAATCATCACACTAATCTCTATAAGTTTAGGAGCAATCTTTCCCTTTGTCTTGAATTTAACTCCCTTGAAAAATTATGCCGCTTCTCACTTACCTCACACTCATGCAAGCTTGACAGGTTTTCTCCCTGCAACCCTGAAACATCCTGTTAACATTTTGATTCTTGGCATTGACAATTCAGGACATCCGCATCAAGGAAAGTTTACCCCCACTGAAGCACTTGCTGGTAACAGTGATACATTGCTCCTAGTGCGCCTAGTGCCAAATAAGCATCAAATCAATGTTTTATCGATTCCACGAGATACACTCGTGCGTTTACCAGATATCGGTATTGATAAAATCAATGATGCAAACGTGCGAGGGGGATCAAAACTGGCAGCAGAAACTGTAAGTCAGTTGTTGAATGGTGTTACTATTGACCGCTATGTCCGAGTTGATACTGAAGGATTTATTCATTTAGTCGATGCATTGGGAGGAGTTGAAGTAAACATTCCCAAAAAAATGGATTATATAGATCACACCCAACACTTGGATATTCACTTTTCCCCTGGACGCCAGAAGCTGAATGGACAACACTTGCAGGAGTACGTCCGTTTCCGCCAAGATGCTTTAGGCGACATTGGTCGCGTGCAGCGTCAGCAAGAAGTGCTCAGAGAAATTTTACGTACGGCGCTTCAGCCTGCAACTATTGCAAAGGTGCCTCAAATTATGCAGGTTGTGAAAGAGAATGTGGAGACTGATTTGTCGGTGCAGGAGATACTGGCCATCGCTCAAACTGTAGCAACAAACAATCGCCACCAGATGCACTTAATTATGCTTCCTGGGCGGTTTAGTAGCAACAAAGAATACAAACGTAGCTACTGGATTTCCGACTCTAGTGCCACTGCTGGTATTCTATCACGTTATTTTGATGTGCAAACTGCCAATGCTCTAGACACTCAAGTCAATTCAGTTCAGCCGCAAACATTGAGAATTGCTGTAGAAAATGCAACAGGACAACCAGAAGTTGCAAAAACTGTAGTTTCTGTTCTCAAAAAACATGGTTTCACAAACGTTTACGTTACTCATCATGAGATTGATACAGGTGTAGACTCGGCTGGCCGAACTCAAATTATTGCCCAACACGGTAATCCCGAAGCTGCAAACGCAGTTAGTAGTACTCTTGGTACAGGTCAGGTGATGGTTGCTTCTGTGGGAGATATTCTCTCTGACGTGACTGTTGTGATTGGAGCAGATTTAGTTGAGAAACTTAAACTCCAGTATGACGTAGTTCCTAACTGAAAAAAGCCTGGAAAACCAGACTTTTTAAATGGGGCAATAATTGTTTAGAATATCAACGCTCTAGGACAACGTTTGAGGTTTGTTCATCACAAATCCTATCACTGGGGTTATGCTCTGTAGGCTGTACACTAAATTTCCCAATACGCCAGTCGTCTGCCGTGTCTTTGATAAAACTGGCGATGGGTATAGCAACCAACAAACCCAGCACTCCTCCCAGTTTTGTTCCCAATAACAAAGAAATAACCACCCACACCGGATTTAAACCAGTCAAATTCCCCAAAAGACGCGGAGCAACAAAATTACTATTGACTTGGTCAATCATCACTGTAACAGCTAAGACTTCAACCCCTAGCCAAAAGTTTTGCAATCCCAGCAACAAACTAACTATACCGATACCTATGCCTGTACCAAAGGGAAATAAAGAAAAAAATCCAATCACCAGACCAAACAATAAAGCCAAAGGTATTCGTAGCGCTATAAATACAAGTATCAGAATCACCGCTAGCAAAGCAGCGACTGTTGCTTGACCGATAAAGTAATTTTGAAAGTCTTCACGCAACAATCGTCGTACTTGCGAACCAGTATGAGGCGGAAACCACTGAAAAATTCCATCCCAAAGACGTTCTCCATTTAAAACTAAGTAGATTGTCAACACAACCGTCAATAGCACGTTGAGCAGACTACCAATGGTATCCACCGCAATACCAAGAATTTGACCAGTAAAGGACTGAAGTTGATTGGAGAATCTGTCTAACAGTTGAGTTAAGATGCCACTTAAATTAACAGGAAGCTGTTGGGTTGCAGCCCAGTTTTGGAAAGCTTGAAGTTGTTGCGCTCCAGAATCAATCCAACTTGGTAAAAAATTAGCTAGTTCATTAAGCTGTTGCAGAATCAAGGGAAATAAGGTGAAAGTCAAAGCCACGACAAGTACTACAGCTAACAACAACACGCCTCCCACAGCTAAGTTGCGTTTAACCCTTTGTTTTTGGAAAAACCGAATTGGATAGTCCAGAACAAAAGCTAGCAAACTGGCGGCGACAAAGATATTGACCAAAGGTTGAAAATACTGCACAACCAGAAGCAATACCCAACCGTTGAGTGCAATCAGGGGAAACGCTAGGCTCAAACTTAACCATTGCGGTAGTTTGTAGTTAGTCATTCGTCATTAATTATTAGTTTGATGAACCGTTTGTTTCCATAAAATCTAACAGAATTTTTTGAGGCACAGGTGCAAGGGGTCGTACGTCTGTTGACACAGATGAATAACTCGCACCCACACGAATGTCTTCTGGTGTCATTAAACTCATTTCCCAACCTTCGTTGAGAACTAATTGATTTAATTCTACTGTGAGTGGTGCACAGAACACATGACGAAAGACTTTTTCATCAGGATAACAGCCAAACTTAGAAAACGTTGATGGTAAAGTGTAGCCAATTTCTTCTAAAATTTCCCGTTGTACTGCAACTTCTGGGGTTTCACCCGCTTCAATGTGTCCACCAAATAGTGCCCAGTGGGCAGGATAGACAATATTAGGGTTATTATCCCGCAACTGCATGAGAAACTTGTCTTCTTGGTAAAGAATGGCGATCGCTACTTCGGTTTTCATATTCACTTCTTATAATAAAGCCCTTGCAGTGCAAGGGCTTGATCTCTTACTGAGCAATACTACTTAGGAGCGCTAAAGCCAGCCTTTCCAGCAGTAGCTACATCCGCAAAGCAGATCTCTGGCTTGACCTTTGCATAATCAGGTGTGTTGGGAGCACGATATATGTTGCCCCGCTTCTTAGTCACTAAGCCCTTAACAGGAGCACTGCTGGGACACGTGGTTTCTCCTTCGGGCTTTACACCTAACTTTTTAGCTTCTGCTGAAAGTGTTCCCTCTGTTGAGGTAGTAGCTCCACCAGACGGAGCTGTTGTAGATGTAGATCCGCCAGATTCGCCAGATGGAGAAGAAGTCTTAGTTGACTCTTCAGCCTTATTCCCGCAACCTGAAAGGACTAAGATAGTCAACAATGCGATGGACATTATCCATCGATGTTGCAACGGATGTTTCATAGCTTGTTCTTTTTGCCGAAATGTAGAAGTTAAACCCTATTTAACCAACACTAACTTGATCAGTTTGTACGTCTGTTGCACCAGTTACACCCTGAGCAACTTGTACCAATTGGTCGAGAATATCTTGACTGGGAACTGACCCTTTGAGAACAACTGTACCGCCGGTTTGTGCTACGTACAAGGAGTCAATATCATCAAAAGAGCCGTCTTCATCAAATGCTAGAGCAACCCGCTTTGCCAGACCACTCTGGTCATATTCTCCGTTTAACCCCAATCGCTCTGGAGCAATGCTTTCTTCACCACCTGTGTCATCTGATGTTGCTGGCTCAGGATCTACTTGAGCATCTGCAGGCTTTTCCAAGCCAAAAAGTCGTTGTAACCAACCCATAAGTTTTTTCTCCAAATTTCAAAAACTTCAAACACTTGGTCTATTTCAAATCAGGGTTATTTCCTTTTCAACAACCCGCACAGTTTTGTATTCTCTACCATCTGTTAATCAATTGCCTAGTGATTTGGAACACAAAAAACAACCCTGCTTTTAAACCAGAGTTGTTGCTTTATGAAAAGGCAGGCAATCATTATAAGTCAACAAATCGACAAGTTGTTTTTTTCTTTATACTGAAGTCTATCTCAAGTTGTCTCTAAAACAACGTTAACGAATGATGACTTCATAAGGTATAGCAGATACGTACAAAAAATGCTAAAGAAAAAATAAACTTTTTAATAGATCAGAATTCCCGAAAGAGTTAATCTGTTTAAGTTACAATTGTCAATCTCAATAAATAATTAAAGTTTCGACAAAACCTCTCTAAGAGGATGTCTGAAAACTATATGAGTTCTTCGGGTCTTTTAGGCGTTCTTCTAAAACGGCGATCGCTTCTGGAGGAATAATCTTTT
>NZ_CAWPKW010000051.1:0-828 GCF_963888615.1 Brasilonema octagenarum UFV-OR1
CACCAGTGTGCAAGGACTGGTCAACGGCGGTATACTCACAGCCAAAAGCGGCAAAGTGCGACTGTTGCGCCGTGACGAATTATCTGATAACTGGAACCCAGCCACCGACACCCGCACCTCTGATTGGGAAGCTACCCAATACCTCATCCGCACCCTCGATCAAAAAGGAGAAACTGGGACTGCTATCATGTTATCCCAGTTAGGTAGTTGTGGCGAAATAGCACGAGACTTGGCTTATCGCTTGTACAACATCTGCGACAGAAAAAGCTGGACACAAGAAGCCATTGCTTACAACAGCCTAGTTATTTCTTGGGCAGAAATTTCGCGCCTTGCCGCAGAAATCAAACCAGAACCAGTGCAAGGAGAGTTGTTTTAAGCAACATAAATGACCTTTTAGCCTAGCTAATCTCAATAATCTGACCTGTCTTAATGATTTTTAGGGCTTCCAAAACCTTCGGCATCAGAGGCTGAAGGGTTTCGATCTGATTGTCTTTGGCAATGAGTACAATTATAGCTAGGTTAATCTGACTCAGATTTTGCTGACTGGTCAGATTTTGGTCAATAGTCACAAAGACATCAAACTCGGTTTGCGCTAACCTTAGCAATACCCCATTCTTCTTCCCTGCCCAACCTTGCTGCGGCACTGTAATCACCGTATAACCTGGTAGCTCACGCTTGAGCTTTTTAGGTAAGCACTCATCAAGCAGCACTCGCATAGACTTGAGTTACCAATAACTTAAAGGCTTGCTTAAGGAAGGCGTTAGCTTGCTCCCTGCTAACGGTGGGAAAATCTTCCAGAAAATCATCAATGTTGTGACCACCTTCGAG
>NZ_CAWPKW010000052.1:0-827 GCF_963888615.1 Brasilonema octagenarum UFV-OR1
CCTTCAGGGATAGCAGTTCCTGCCCAGAGAGATTCCATAGTTTAACTGTCTTGTCATCACTAGCAGTGGCAATCGTCTTACCATCCGGGCTGAACACCACACTATAGACTGGACCGCTATGCCCCTTCAGGGATAGCAGTTCCTGCCCAGAGAGATTCCATAGTTTAACTGTCTTGTCATCACTAGCAGTGGCAATCGTCTTACCATCCGGGCTGAACACCACACTATAGACTGGACCGCTATGCCCCTTCAGGGATAGCAGTTCCTGCCCAGAGAGATTCCATAGTTTAACTGTCTTGTCTCTACTAGCAGTGGCAATTGTCTTACCATCTGGGCTGAACACCACACTTAAGACTGGATCGCTATGCCCTTCTAATCGGTTGTGTTCTTTTACTCCATAAACAACCTGTTGTAGAATAACAATTGCCTTTGTGCTGTTTTCCGTATCTACAGATGTACCATAGTTTTTCACATTTATCCCAGCTTTCAACCCGGATAATAAAGCATCTAGTCCATAGTTTGAAGCAAAAAGATTGTCTGTCGTCAGACTTTGAACTGAAACCTCTGCATTCAATCGCTGTTTTTCTGTTTGCTGCCATTGCCAAAAGGCAAATCCTAATAAAATCAAAGCAGTAATTAAACCACCAATCAACGCATTTATGTTACGCCGCCGCCTACGCTCTCGTTCCTCCTGCTCTTTAGAACGCTGCTGTAGACTAGCACTAATAAAATCTAGCTCTTGGGTTGTCATTTCCTTAGTTCGCTTGTGCAACCATTCTTGAGCTACACCCAATGGCACACCCCGCAACAATGCCCCAGAGTCATAG
>NZ_CAWPKW010000053.1:0-16204 GCF_963888615.1 Brasilonema octagenarum UFV-OR1
ACGACTTCAAGGGTGTTGTTATCAGGGTGTATCACATACCATAAAGTGTGATACATCTTTCACAAAATGTACCCAAGAAACAGAAAGTATATCCTCAAATGATCTACTGACTAATTGTTGAGAGAAATCAATATGAATAATCAAGTTTACATTTACCGCGCCAGGAATATTCAGCCCGTACAGGCATTGTCCTTGACCTGCACATTAGCCCCCTAAATCACTGGCAGTGTCTGTACATATTCCTGTCTCTTCAGCGGTAAATGGTAAGTGGGAGCTTTAATGGCGTTTGGTATGCTTGCTCCCACTCTTTTTTTTCTTTACTTAACTTGAGTAATATGAAATAAAGAATTTTTCAAAGATAAAATCTAAAATTATGTTGTTATTGATGAGCTTTCAAAAAATAAAAAAACTGCCAAAGTGGCAACCAAGCTATGAGTAAATCGATTAAATTAAAGAAGGTAAACGACTTCAAGGGTGTTGTTATCAGGGTGTATCACATACCATAAAGTGTGATACACCTTCTACCAAAAATCACCAAATAAACAGAAAGTATATCACCAAATGATTTACTGACTAGTTGTTGAGAGAAATCAATATGAATAATCAAGTTTACATTTGCCGCACCAGGAATATTTAGCTCGTACAGGCATTGTCGTTAACCTGCACATTAGCCCCCTAAATCACTGGCAATGTCTGTACATATTCCTGTCTCTTCAGCGGTAAATGGTAAGTGGGAGCATTAATGGCGTTTGGTATGCCTGCTCCCACTTCTTTTTTTTATAGCAGATAAGCCAAGTACAGTTAATCGAAAAGTTTTTTCCAATTGATCCAATAAGGGAACAGCGATTATTGGGAACAGGAAATTCTGTTCCCCTTTTGTGAGAGTCTGTTACTTCCACAACTATCAAGTGGCAAGTTTTGGGTGGGGGTTTAAATTTTTACCTAAAAACCCCTGTTGCTTATTCCCAATTCAATTAACTCAAAGTATTTGTATAAATAGAAAACATAGTGCAAAATAAGCAAAATCAGAATGTGTGACGAGGTTCACAAAATGAAACTGCGGGAGTTACTAGCGACTGTAGATGATGTTGTGCAGTTACCACAACATCCAGCAATGGATGCCGAAATCAAGAATTTAAAGACAAATTCCCATGCTTGCGTTGCGGGAGATTTGTTTATTGGGATGCCTGGAACACGAGTTGATGGTGGTGACTTTTGGCAAAGTGCGATCGCCTCTGGTGCTGTAGCTGCAATTATTTCTCCTCAAGCAGCACAGAAACATCCACCGACACCATCTGCTGGTGTTGTCACTGCTGATGACATGACAAAAACCTGTGCCCAATTAGCAGCCACCTTCCACGACTATCCTGGGCAAAAACTCAAACTTGTAGGTGTGACGGGCACAAATGGTAAAACCACAATCACCCACCTGATTGAGTATTTTCTGCATCAAGCAAATCTGCCAACAGCTTTAATGGGCACTCTCTACACTCGTTGGCATGGTTTTGTCCAAACTGCTGCTTATACAACACCGTTTGCAGTCGAACTGCAACAGCAGCTAGCGACTGCTTTTGATGCTGGGAATGAGTACGGAGTGATGGAAGTGAGTTCCCACGCTTTGGCGCAGGGTCGAATTTTGGGTTGTCAGTTCGAGGTCGGGGTGTTTAGCAATCTTACCCAAGACCATCTGGACTTTCACCTTAATATGGAAGATTATTTTGCAGCAAAAGCACTGCTGTTTAGTCCTCAATATCTTAAGGGACGCGCAATCATTAACGCTGATGACTCCTACGGCAAGCGGTTAATAGCATCCTTGAAGCCAGAGAAAGTGTGGAGTTATAGTGTCAATGATTCTACAGCTGATTTGTGGATGAGTAACCTGAGTTACGAACCAAATGGTGTCAGTGGTACATTACACACACCAAAAGGTAAGGTTGCTTTTCGTTCACCGCTTGTTGGTCAATATAACCTAGAAAATTTACTGGCAGCAGTAGGAGCCGTTTTACACTTGGGATTAGATTTACAGTTAGTCGCATCTGTGATACCTGAGTTTCCCGGAGTTCCGGGACGGATGGAAAGAGTACAAATTCTTCCGGAGCAAGATATCAGCGTTATTGTGGATTATGCCCACACACCAGATAGTTTGGAGAATTTGCTCAAAGCAACGCGAGCGTTTATTCCAGGGAAAATGATTTGCGTGTTTGGGTGTGGAGGCGATCGCGATCGCACCAAACGCCCGAAAATGGGTAAAATCGCAGCTGAATTAGCAGATGTCGCTGTGGTGACATCCGACAATCCCCGTACTGAAGACCCACAAAGGATTTTGGACGATATTTTAGAAGGAATTCCAGAAACAGTAAAGCCGATAGTGATGGGCGATCGCGCAACCGCCATTCGTACCGCCATATTGCAAGCACAACCCGGAGACGGCGTTTTACTTGCCGGAAAAGGTCACGAAGACTACCAAATTCTTGGAACAGAAAAAATCCATTTTGACGACCGAGAACACGCACGAGAAGCCTTAGAAGAAAGGATGAAAAGATAAAAAAACATGCACGCAGATGATAACTCCATCATCTACGTGTATATTGTTTATAATCTGCATCACCACAAATTTCTAGAAAACAGACCACTCAACAGGAACAGTATCTGTAGAAGATCCAGAAACTGTTGTACCATTCATTTGCCAAATATTATTCTCACCAGTGTCGTATCTACGCCAGAAGACGTCACTCTTGCCATCACCATTGTAATCGCCAATGCTGGGTTGCCAAGCTGGATCAGTTGCGGGCAGAAAAGCTGCAGTCTCAACGGATGTGCCATCCATCAACCAAGCAGTGTTTTCACCAGTTTGAGCATTATGCCACAAGATGTCACTGTTGCCGTCACCGTTGAAATCACCAATACTAGATTTCCAGGAAGAATCTTTCTTATCCAGAGAACCTGAACTGACGAAAATACCATTCATCAGCCAAACAGCATTTTCATCCGTTTGATTATTGTGCCAGAGCAAGTCGGTTTTACCATCGCCGTTAAAATCGCCAAGGCTATAATTCCAAGACGGATCTACTTTCGATAGAGAATACTCTGATGTGTCGGTACCATTTACAAACCAAATAGCATTCTCTCCCGTTGTTTGATCACGCCAAAAGATGTCGCTTTTGCCATTACCATCGAAATCAACAATACTGTAAGACAATTGTGAATCAGTTTTGGGCAAAAAAGCTGCAGTGGTTACTGTTGTGCCATCCATTAACCAAGTAGCATTTTCACCCGTTGCCTGATTGTGCCAGAAAATATCGCTTCTACCATCGCCATTAAAATCAGCAATGCTAGCAGTCCACGATGGATCGACTTTCTCCAAATTAACCGCAGAAGCTATTTTTGTGCCATCCATCAGCCAAATGGAGTTTTCACCCGTTTGATTATTGTGCCAAAAGATGTCAGTTTTGCCATCACGGTTGAAATCGGCATAAGCAAAGTCCCAAGATGAGTCTAGCTTCGGTAAGGATCCGGCTGTCGGCTTTGAGCCATCCATAAGCCAAACAGCAGTTTCACCTGTTTGAGAATTGCGCCAGAATCTGTCCGTTTTGCCATCACCGTTAAAATCGGCAACAATCCCCGTACTACTGAACAAACGATTAGGATTGGAATTTGTTTTTGTAGTGACAGCATCTACAGGCTGTATCGAATCTTCTAGCAGTGATGGCAAAGAAGAGCGTCCAATGCCTATAACAGAATTCAAACCATCCGTGTTTATAAAACTATCGGAGATTGGGAGAGATTGGAGTGCACTAGTACTTCTAGAAGAGTCCAAGGTCTCAGATGCAAACATAATGTTTGTTTATGACTAGTGTTCATTATTTTTTTAACTGTTTTTTTTGCATGTTTCTGTTAAGACATAACATCTGTTACTTTTGCTATTTGTGATCAAACTGTATTTGCCAATAACAAATATGTTGTTAATAAGACAGATGAGCGTAGTAGTTATCAATTGCGTGCAATATAGCCTCGAATTAAATAGCTATCATCGCCTACAGTGAGCATGCCAGAAAACCAGACATATTTATACAGAAGATGCATTCTACTACTTTTATAAAAAGCTGCTATCGCAGTCCTAATATCATGTCCGGATAAACACTTATAAAAAACGAATAACCTCACCCCCATCCCCTCTGGGCGAGTTCACCAGAGGGGTGCCCGATAGCGTAGCGTGCCGTTAGGCATAGGGCGGGGTGAGGTCTTTTTATTTTTTTATTGTAAGTAATTAGGCAACTTGATATAAATCATAAGTCCTACGGGCACGCACTCGCGTGTGTCAACAACAAGATTCCCGACTTCTTATAGAAGTCAGGAATCTGAACATTTCAGTTAAATCCCAAATAATTCCTCATTGATGACTCGCAAGAACAAATCAATTACGAATCACAAATTACGAATTCTACAAAAATTCTTAGGCAGTCTGCCACGCTTTGTCAATTGTCGGCAGAGCAGATTCAGTGGGGGTAGAACCATTCATCTGCCAAACCTTGTTCTCACCTGTTTCGTAATTGCGCCAGAAGATATCAGTCTTACCGTCACCATCAACATCGCTAATACTTGGTCTCCAAGCTGGACTTTGTGTCGGTAAAGCAGTGTCACTGGTAACATTTGCACCATCCATTATCCAAGTCTTGCTCTCACCTGTCTGCTGATTATACCAAAGCAGATCTGTCTTACCATTACCATCGAAATCACCAACACTGGATGTCCAACCTGCACTTTGTGTCGGCAAGGCAGTCTGAGAAACAACGTTTGAGCCATCCATCAGCCAGGTAGAGTTCTCACCTGTTTTATCATTACGCCAGAGGATGTCGGTTTTGCCATCACCATTGAAATCTGCAAGACTAGCCTGCCAATCTGTACCAAGCGTTGGCAATGCAGTTTTAGTAACGGTGGTACCATTAGTTATCCAAAGAGTGTTTTCACCTGTTGTTTGATCACGCCATAAGGTGTCAGTTTTACCATCACCGTTGAAATCACCAATAGTGCCTGCCCAGTTTGGATTAACCGCCTCCAAAGCAGACGAAGCCAGAACCTGTGTTCCATCCATCAGCCATACAGCATTTTCACCCGTTTTTGTATTGTGCCATCCGAGGTCGGTTTTGCCGTCACCATTGAACTCACCAGTACTGAAAGTCCAGTCTGTAGGGACATTCGCCACAGCTGCCTCAGAGGTAATATTTGTGCCATCCATCAGCCAAATGGTGTTATCACCCGTTTTGATATTGCGCCAGATGATGTCAGTTTTGCCGTCACCGTTGAAATCAGCAAATTTAGAGTCCCAATCTGAACTCATTGTTTTCAACGCACCCTGAGAGGCAACATTTGTACCATCCATCAGCCAGATAGCGGTTTCACCAGTTTGAGGGTTACGCCAAAGCTTGTCCTTCTTTCCATTACCATCAAAATCAGGAAAAATTGCTGCGCTTGTAAATATGGGATTAGGATTAGGATTAGCAATCTGCGGAAGGTTTATTGCTGTATCATAAGACTCTTGATCTGCATCTAATATAGATTGTGAAGAGCCACTCAGGCTCGAAGTATTTAAACCATCTTTCTCAAAATTATTTGTGGCTTGAATATTTAACGCCGTAGATTTTGTCGCTCCTAAGCTTGAAGAGTTTAAGGTATTTTGAGATTCCAACATGGTGTTTTTCTATCACTAGTGTTGATCAATGTTGTAACGCCTTTTTTTATTTCGTTTTGTCATGATTTAACAAAAATGATGTTTTAATTTTGTTTCTTTCATACTTTGTTTAATCCGTGGTCATTATAAGTAAAGATGACATTCAAACTGTTATTTAATAACATTTTAAAGATTTTATGAAACAGTTATTAGCGCTGAATTACGATTCATGGGTTTTTTCGGTACATACATTAATACAATTCAGTTAATAAAAATTATTTGTTGGACTGGGCAGAAGCGACACTGCATTGGAGGGTTTTGTTGTCTTCCCCTTATCCCCAAAGCCCTTTTCGTGCATCGAAACTGCTGTGAAGTAGTTCTTGAGAAAAAAAGCTTATCACCACCGTATTGGTACATACCTCAGCAATAAAGCCGAAACTCAACAAACTTAGATCTTGCACCTCGACGTGAGTACCCCTTGAACTTCAGTTCAGGGCTGCATAGGCAAAGTCCGTTAAAACGGACTGAATATAGATATCTAGTGAGCTAAAGCTTAGCTGAATTCAATAAAATTTAGCAACAATTAATAGCAGCGGATAAGTAAAAAATCAGGGTTGCATACTACCTTAGTAAAAGACAAGGATGAAAAAAGTCATAGTAATTTCTACAATTTATTAATCATTTTTTCTTTTTATTTTTTTCTATAGGACTCATATTTGATTTGTGACGAAACTAGGTCACTTTCTGTTAAGCGCGATGCGCTGCGCTGCCCTGAGTTTTGTCGTTTGCGTAGCGCCCCCTCCGGGGCTAGGGTCAAAGGGTCGAAGTGTTCCCTGTTAAGAGTTCCTTACCTCTACTTTGTCAATTCACCCTAGTGGGAACGGCCACGCCTTACGGCTATCGGGTGTGCGCAGAGCGCACGCCAGAAGGCGTTGCAAGAGCGTCTGGTGGAGGAGATACGCTCTTATCCTCTGTCGGGAAACCCTTATCAAGCACTGGTCTGACCAAATAAAACCGGATTTCTGTATAATTGATTTGTAGACAAACAATAGTAATGCTTTAAGTAAACTATTTAGGCTGGTTGTCTATGGAAATATGGGTAAACTTGGAGTTTGGTGACGGAAACTTTGAGCACGGTTTTGATAACCTCAATCTTGAGGTGACGATCGCAAACCCACAGCTTAACATCACACAACTAGAAGTTTACCCTGAGCGCAGCCGAAGGGTGCAATTACCCCCAAATGCCGACATTCCAGTTTTCTATCAACGTTGGAAAGAGCAATACTACTCGTTACTGAAGCATTCTAGAGGTGGTTTTAAAAAGAACCAAGTTACTCATATTTCCAATACAGATTGTTACGATTCTGCCCAGCGTTTATGTAATCACCTTCATCAGTGGCTTTACCCGATTCAATCAGAATTAAAACAAGCATTGTCACAACATCCCCAGCCAGAAATTCGTTTGGTTATCAACACACAGAAAATTGACTCACAGATAACCAAGGATATTTTACATCGACTGCCTTGGCAGGAATGGGATTTTTTGGCTCAAAATTTATCTTGTGAAGCGGCTGTTCGTTTTCACTCTTGTGTTGCAAGTCCTACGGCATCAAAAGAATTATCTACTTCTAGTAAAATTAGAAGACCCAGGATTATTAGTATTTTTGGAGATAGTAAAAATATTGATACTAGTGCCGATAAAGAGTTACTGCAAAAATTGCAAAAACGAGCAGCAGAACTCATAGTTCTTTCCGAACCAAACCGTTCCGATTTTAACGCGCTCTGGGAAGAAGCTTGTGATATCCTATTTTTCGCAGGTCATAGCGAAACAAAAAGTGATGGTCAAACAGGAATCATAAATATTAATCCCGATGATAGTTTAAGTTTGTCAGAAATCAAAAGAACACTGAAAGCAGCAATTAAGAAAGGTTTAAAATTAGCAATTTTCAATTCCTGCGATGGTTTAGGTTTAGCAAGTCAACTAGCAGATTTAAATCTTCCCTATATTATTGTCTGGCGGGAAGAAGTGCCAGATAAATTAGCACAAAAGTTTCTCAAATATTTTTTAAATTCTTTTGCAGAAGGTCAATCTTTATTTACTGCACTTAGGGAAGCTAGAGATAAACTCAAAGAACTTGCAGACGACAAAGATATTGCAAAGCAGCTACCGGGGGTAAGCTGGTTACCAATTATCTGTCAAAATACAACTGAACCGCCACCGAGTTGGGAAGATTTGGGAGGACTTTCTGGTGAACTTCCTGAATGTCCTTATCACGGTTTATCTGCGTTTGGAGAGAAAGATGCAGACTTCTTTTTTGGTAGGGAGAAATTTATTGCAGATTTAGTGGAAGCAGTAAACAGCAAACCGCTAGTTCCTGTAGTTGGTGCTTCTGGGAGTGGAAAGTCTTCTGTAGTGTTTGCAGGGTTGATTCCCCATTTAAAAACTGTTGGGAATGTGGAGATAGTCAGTTTTCGTCCTGGGAAAAATCCGTTTGATTCTTTGGCGATCGCACTAAGCAAATATTGCCAATTCCTAGCACAACGACAACCAAAAGCATCAGGAGAAGCTAATAGCAGGTTAGCAGAACTAGAATTCGAGGTCAACTTGCGACATGATGAGACAGCATTATCCAATTTCCTCGAAAATATCATTCACTCCTCAGGGTATCAGCGTTTGGTGTTAGTGGCAGACCAGTTTGAAGAACTTTACACTCTTGCTGCCCAAGAAGAACGTTACAGTTTTTTGAATGTACTACTTTTGGCTGTCAAATCTGTTCCAGCATTTACGCTGGTGTTGACGCTGCGAGCAGATTTTTTGGGAATTGTGCTTGATTATCAACCAATGGGGAAGGCTTTGCAAGAATACACTCCATTGTTACTAACTCCAATGGACAAAAAGGAATTGCGAGATGCGATTGAAAAACCTGCTTTAAAAATGAAGGTGGAATTGGAGGAGGGGTTAACAAGTAAACTTATTAATAGTGTGGGCGAACACCCCGGTCGTTTACCTCTTTTGGAATTTGCTTTAACTCAGCTTTGGTCAAAACAGAAAAATTGGTATTTGACTCACAAGGCTTATGAAGAAATTGGCGGTTTAGAAAAAGGTTTAGCAAAACACGCTGATGAAGTTTTAAAAAACCTATCTGAGGAAGAGAAACAACAAGCGCAAAGAGTTTTTATTCAGTTAGTGCGTCCAGGGGAAGGGACGGAAGACACTAGGCGTGTGGCGACTCGCAACGAAGTGGGGAATGAAAATTGGGGTTTAGTTAAACGTTTGGCTGATGAACGTTTGCTGGTGACTGGGTGGGATGAAATTGAGAAGATAGAAACAGTAGAAATTGTTCATGAAGCATTAATTCGGGAATGGGGAACTCTGCGGGAGTGGATAGAAGCTAACCGTGAGTTTCGCATTTGGCAAGAAAGACTCAAGCAAGAAATGCGTGACTGGGAAAATAGCAATAAAAATCCAGAAGCTTTATTACAAGGAACGCGGCTAGCAGTCGCACAAGATTGGTACAAACAACGGGGAGATGAACTGACACCACGAGAGCTAGATTTGATCACTGGTAGCATGATACGGTGGGATAACGAGCAAAGCCAACATAGGCGCAGACGACAGCTAACTGTTTTTGGGCTTGCTGGTGGTTTGGTGGTAACCTTAATGCTAGCTGGGGCTGCATGGTGGCAATGGCAGAATTCACGTTTGAACGAAATCAAAGCTATTAGTGTATCTAGTAAAGCACTTTTGACTTCAGGTCAAGATTTTGATGCCCTCATAGAAAGTTTGAAGGCATCCAGAAAACTGAATGAAACATCTTTTTTCCCAGCATTTTATAGACACCAGGAAAAAGCTGATATCCAAAAACAGATTGATATTTTCTTACAAGAGGCACTTTATAAAGTTACAGAACACAATCGACTGGAAAAGCATACAGATGAAGTGACAGACGTTAGTTTCAGTCCCGACGGTCAAAGAATTGCCACTGCCAGTAGGGATAAAACTGTTAAACTCTGGAGTTTGGATGGGACTCAGATACAAACTCTCAAAGGACATCAAGATTGGGTACGTAGCGTCAAGTTTAGCCCTACAGGAAAGATAATTGCCTCAGCTAGTTGGGATGGAACTGTCAAACTTTGGACAACAGAAGGAAAATTAATGACCACCCTTACGGGGCATAATACAAAAGTTTATAGTGTCAGTTTTAGTCCTGACGGAAAGACAATTGCTAGCGCTGATGCCAAGGGATATATCAAACTCTGGACAATTGAAGGTAAATTAATCAAAACCTTCAAGGGACATGATCAGCCTATCTTAAACCTGAGTTTCAGTCCTGATGGTAACACTCTTGCTACTACCAGTCAGGATAAAACAGTCAAACTCTGGAGCCGGGATGGAAAACTACTGCGAACCTTCGCTGGACAGAAAGATTGGGTTTGGGGTGTGAGTTTCAGCCCTGATAGTCAAAAAATTGCTACCGCTAGTAGGGATGAAACTGTGAAACTCTGGAGCATTGAAGGAAAGGAAATAAAAACCCTAGATGCTCATAAAAATTCGGTCACTAGCGTAAGCTTTAGTCCTGATGGAAAGCAGATTGTTAGCGTCGATGCTGACCAAACTATTATCATCTGGAGTGAATCTGGCGAGAAACTCCAAACCCTAATGAGCGGACATAAAGATTGGATATGGAGCGTCAGTTTCAGTCCTGACGGAAAAACAATAGCCACTGCTAGCAAGGATGGAACTGTGAAACTTTGGCAAGTCAAAGGGAAGAAACATCAAATCCATCAGGCGCATAATGATGCGATTTTTTGCGTAAGTTTTATCCCTGATAGAAAAGAATATGCCACCGCTAGTAAGGACAAGACTGTCAAATTTTGGAAGCGCTCAGGTGAATTAATTAAAACCCTTAAATTAGATGACAGTAGCCATGATACATGGTTTACTCACATCAGTTTTAGCCCTAATAAACAAATAATTGCTACCGCTACTCAAGATGGCACTATCATACTTTGGAATCGTCAAGGAGAGAAAATAAAAACTTTCCAAGGGCACAATAAAAAATGGATTTGGCAAGTAAGTTTTAGTCCGGATGGCAAAATGATTGCTACCGCTGGTCATGATGGAACTGTCATACTTTGGAGCTTAGATGGCAATTTGCTCCACACCATTAAGGCACATAAAAAAGATAAAGATGAAGATGGAGAAGGGGCTAATAGCGTCAGTTTTAGTCCAGATGGCAAAATGATTGCTACCGCTGGTTGGGACAAAACTGTCAAACTTTGGACAACAGAAGGTAAACTAATCACAACTCTTACACATCATCAAGATGGAGTTCATAGTGTCAGTTTCAGTCCCAACGGCAAGATGATTGCTACTGCTAGTGAGGATAAAACTGTCAAACTTTGGACGCTTGAAGGTAAATTCATCAAATTAATCACAACTCTCAAAGGACATGAAGCTGGAGTCTTCCGTGTCAAATTTAGTCCAGATGGTAAAACAATTGCTACTGGTAGTTTAGATAAGACTGTTAAACTCTGGAGTCTTGACGGTAAAGAATTGAAAACTTACAAAGGACATAGTGATTCTGTCATGAGCATTAATTTCAGCCCCGATGGCAATCACCTTATTTCAGCCGACAAAGCCGGAAAAATTATTATCTGGAATTTGGGATTGGAGTCAAATCAACTATTGGCTGATGGTTGCAGTTGGGTGCACGATTATCTGAAAAACAATCCAAAAGTGAGTAAGAGCGATAGCACTTTATGCAAGGGTATTGGAATTCAAAAGTGAACGACTAAAAGCACAAAAGAATTCCAATGACGCTGACAGTGTTTCCCCTAATCAAAAGGGACTTGGTATCCGGCAAATTCCCTTAAGTAGGCGAGAATAGAAGTGCCATTTTCATCTGTAGAACCCTGGTTACTCAGCAGCAGCTTGGCAACTCCTCCTTCGCCACGCAGATGCGCCGCTGCAAGAATTCCGGATGCTGTGACGACTACTCCTCCTCGTTGTTGTCCGATAAATTCTTTTATGGAACGTCCATTGAGTTGATTTTTGATCAAGCCCCACTTGTATTGCATAGCTTCTTGAATAGCTATTTCTTGGACATTATTCTTATTATTAAGGAAATCTTGCTTGCTATTAATCCCATTTTTTCCTCTCCATGTACCGCGCCAATAATTCCTGTCTACACCATTTGCTCCACCAATATAGGGATTAGGGGTGTCGTAATAGCCAAGATCTTTCAGTAAGGCTTCTCCGAATTGATACTTGCCTATAAAACCCAACTGGTTCTCAATGTTAGTAGGTGGATTTTGTTGTCCTGTTTCTCTTATTGCAAGTGCTGTCAAAAAGTCTTTGTAATTTCCCCTAACTCCAGAGTTCTGCTTTGTTTGGACAACAGCAGAATCTTTTTTGTTGAAGACACTGTTAGCGTAGCTAGATTCGGGTGTTAAAAATGATGTTGTTAAAAGTGAACACACCACTAGTCCGATAGCAGAAAGTTTGTTGATTGTTCGTGTGAATGATTTTGTTTTCAGCAATTGAGTCATGAAACTTTGTTGCAAATCAGGTTTGATGCTCATAGGAATTTTTTTTTGATGGTGTGATTTTCTTTTAAGCAGAAGGAGGAACTCAAGCTAATTGCTTGTTTTCCTGCTTCTACTTTTAAATAGGTTTAAGTCCAATCGACTTATACACTTGTGTGACCCAAATGGAAGTTTAGTCACATTTACTTATATCTTTAGGTGGATAACAAGCGATCGCACTTTATGTGACGGTATCGGCACTCAGAAACGTTAACCAACATCTTGCACCAGTCGCCCACTCTCGCCAACGGTTATAAATGTAGCTCTTTGATTTATTGAGAATTATATCAACTATTTCAACTAAGTGTATAGGTTGATTGAACCTGAACTTATTTAAAAGTGGAAGCAGAGAAAACAATTACTTTAAGTTTCTCTTTCTGCTCAACAAAAAAGTTTTGGAGTAATCATCATGATACAACTTTTGGCAAAGATGGGGTTGGGATTAGTTGGAGGTGTAGCCGCAGGTCCTCTAGGTGGGGCTGCTGGATACGTTTTAAGCGACTTTATTTTTGATGAAGAGAAAGAATATTTAGAGTCAGAAGAGTTGGTT
The DNA here is from genome assembly GCF_963888615.1 of Brasilonema octagenarum UFV-OR1. Lineage (NCBI taxonomy): Bacteria > Bacillati > Cyanobacteriota > Cyanophyceae > Nostocales > Scytonemataceae > Brasilonema > Brasilonema octagenarum. The sequence goes on from NZ_CAWPKW010000053.1 coordinate 12,807, forward strand.
AAAAAATATGCCGTTAAGTTTGTTATCTTGGCAGCTGGAGGTTCTATAGCTGGATTCGCAGGCGAAGCTCTGGGTCGTTCAGTTGGGGCTAGTCTTGATGGAATTAGTGAAATGTTTATACCAGGGGATATAAGCAACCAAGTAGCAGATTTGTTACTTAGCAATGAAACAGTAGCAAATTTGTTTAATGAGCTATGCAACTTAACAGCAAATTCTTGTTTATCTGAAGAAGCAAAGGCAGGTTTGATAACGACTTACTTTGATAAATTTGAGGCTATCATCTATTATCTCATCAATGATGAGATAATGGAAGAAATGGTTGGTAGAGAGATTGTAAAACCTCTAGCTAACAAATATGCTCAAAATTGGCTTGCAGAATTAAAATCAAATCTCGGATACGCTTAAAAGTTAATATAAGTACTAATATTTAGTATCTTTACCTAAATACCCAGAGTCAAAGCATATGTTCTTTTTTCCAGGAGCGCGATCGTGCTCCTCTTTGTTGGGTGCGTTCGCCCAAAATTTATGAGCTTTACAGCAGTTTTCACATAAATGAACTACACCACTTTTAAGGATGCAAGGCATTGCACCTCTATGACTGTGGTCTATTTACCTGAAAATGCCTGTAAATTGGTATATCTACCTTCATCGGCTTCCCATTCCCCAAAACTGCATATCTTCCCAAAATCAAACCTATATAAATATAGCGCCCAGAAGATGAATCAAAAAATAGTCTCTGGTGCTGCTTCGCAATATCGTGTTTTACCAAGCGTTAAGTAATTTAAATTACTATGGCATCACCAACTAAATATTGGCAAATGCAGATACTTCCTATAGGGAAAGATGTTCATCTAAAACACCACAGAGAAATCTCTAAAGCTAAGGAGTTTTTGAAAACACAATTCCCTCACTTAAGCAACAAACCCACACTATCGACAGAAGAAAATAAACAAGTTCAAACAGTTTTGTGGAACATTTTTCGTTTAGATGACGACATCTATCAACGTGCGATCGCCGGACTTTGTCTACGCTGCTATGTTTCACACAGAATTCTCATCACCTGCAAAACCATCCCTCACATCTACAATGTCAGTGCAGAAAATCTTTTTAAGTACACCGATTTACTTCCCTTCGTTTTAAACGATGATGGTAAAGCACTGGTGATTTTAGATAGTGAGGGTAAAACTCAATATATCTTGAATAACCATGATGGCACGACTCGACCCATAGCAAAAGGCGGAAAATTTTTTAGCGTTGACATTTTGCGCAGCTTTAATCCCAACTTAGGCTCTAACGAAAGCTTAGATAATTGGATTCACAGACTCACCCGCCAGAATGAAGAAATTAAGTCATTTTTGTGGGAGTTTGGGTTAGCGACTCCTAGTGATTGGGGACTACTATGTAAATCTGTAACCCGTTCTTTGTCTGGGCTTCTTTCAACAGAAGACTATGAAATTGTAAAAGCTTTTAAAACAGTGTACCAACGAGACAGACTAAAAAAACGCCAAAAAGGGCGCTGTTCTGAACCAACACCAAGCCAACTGCAAGAAATGCTGTATTTGTTGCAGCAAAAAAATCTTATTATTTCTCAGAATACATTAATTTATCATCTCAAACATATAGCAGAAAGCTTACGTCAAGACTGGCTTTACAAAAAAACAGGTAGTACCAAAACTGTACCTATGGAAGTGTATGATAATTCAACCAATGATTATTTTCCCAATCCAGAATTACCTTATCATACAGACCGCGAGCCGGAGGACGTAGAATTTGAAAGATTACAAGAAATCTGTAAAGACTTGTTTGAACAGGTGTTATATGAAACAATAGGAGAGGTGATTCACCAGCGGATTGAAGATTTGAAAAAAAGTAAAGGTTACAAAAATTTTGCTCAACGATTACCGGAAGGCTTGCGACTTTATTACCAAGAGAGTATATCCTTAAGTGAAATTGGTAAACATTGGGGAATCGAATGGAGTAAAGCCAGACGTATTATGCAGTTAGAAAATTTTTTGGAAATTGTCCAGTATCGAACAGAGGAGATTTTTTTGGAGAAACTTTTACAATCGCTGAATCAATCTCAGTCAACAAGAATTTCTCAGGAACCTGAATCTCTAAAAAATATTGTTGCGGAAATTAGAGATTTTGCCTGGAATCAAACATTCAAACAGGCAAAAGCAGAATTACTTAGTGGTAAAAAACAAAGTAAAAATAGCTTATTCGCTAAACAAATTTGCGTTTACCTTAGTGATTCATCCTACGCAGCATAAACAAGATATATACTAACAAATATACATTGCTTTTTCATGAGATGATCAATGGGGAGATAAAAGATGAATATATCTGAAAAATCTATACTTACAACACAAAAGAGGAGAATAATATTTTCCCCAAAAGTTGTTTTGCTAGAACCAGATTTTTTTGAGGAAGCACAAGTCATCAGCGAGAAGAATTTTAACCAATTCGGCGAGATTAGCCAATGGAAATTTTATTTAAACGCATTAGCACAACTCGGCTTTGAAAATTACCTAAAAGAACGAAATCCAAATCTCAAAATTAATCAAGACAGTGGTGAGAATCTAATTGATGATGTTTGTTATCTCAATATTGGTGAATTTCGCCTTTGCTTAATTATCATAGATAATCTGATTGATGATTTTGTCACTGTATCACAAAAAATTATCACTTCACCAAAAAGGGTTGCTCACTTCTATGTCTTGCTGGAAATTTTAGAAGAGGAAGAACAATTAAATATTCATGGTTTTTTGCGTTATGACGAACTCGTTAAATATTGGCAATCAATTAATTTGGAGGTAAAATCTAATAGTTATTATCAGTTACCGCTTTCTTGGTTTGATTCTGAAATAAACAATCTCTTGTTATACTCACGTTTCTTGTCACCAACTGCTATTCCTTTACCATCAGTAGTTGAAGTCAATAATACAGAGATACGAAATATAACTCAGGCTACAAGTATTTCTACTCAAACACTAGTTAACCTAACCAATTGGTGGCTTGAAGTTTTTGAAGAGGGTTGGCAATCTACCAAAAATATTCTGAAAACGCTTGATAATAACTATGTTTGGGGTTATGCAAGAAGTCACTCAATAAATGAACATTATTCTGGGGCGAAAAAATTAGATTTTGGACTACTACTAAATGGTCAAACTTTAGCTTTAGTTGTCAATCTAAAACGGTTGGAAAATAATGAAGTTGATGTGCTTGTACAGGTTATTCATTGCTATCAAAAACATCACAATGAGGAATATCTACCGCCTGGTTTGAAGCTGAGAGTGACTCTTAATCCCAACACATCTGAGTCAGAAAGTGAGGAAGTCACTGCAAGGGAAGCTGCTGTGTTGAAAAGAGCATCACACAAAGACTTGTTGGTGTATAAA